>CAZEGO010000107.1:0-5670 GCA_964511955.1 uncultured Planctomycetia bacterium
GCTACAGTAAAAATACCGCCTCCGGTTTTTATGAAGTTCGAAACGTTAAAAAACGCGGCCTTCGGAAAAGCCTCGCCATACGGAAGTATCAATAAATCCACGTTTTCATGATTTAAAACCTCGCTGTCTGAAAGCTCACTCACGGTTAAATAGCTTACATCGTAATGCGGCTCGAGTATGCGGCCTATCCAATCGGGCGTCAGTTTTTCCGGGGTAGCTTCGTAAGGAAAACCGCTTTCCCTGAATATACCTATAGAAAAAGACTCCTCCGCATCAAAAGCGCGCACTTTACCGGCGGCTATCAAAACGAGGAGGGCGCATACAAAAATCTTAACTCTTTTCCGCACTTACCAAAGCCTTTCTTTTATTTATCATCACGGGTAAACACTTTACGATATCTTTTAATGACCTGAATAAAAACTTATTAATAAATAACATGTAAAAAAATCTGGGCATATCATACACCAGAAAAACCGATAAATAAAATAACCCGGGCCTTGCGTTTTTTAACAGTAAAAATACCCTGTTCCTGAAAGACAGATACTGCCTGAAGTCCCGGTTAAAGTCAGTGCTGTTTCTCGCGTGATAGCAGACAGCTCCCGGCACGTATAAAGCGCGCCAATTTTTTCTTCTCGCCCGCCAGGCTATATCAAAATCCTCAGCCAAAAAGAAGAAGTCCTCGTCGAAGTATTCGCCCGCGCAATATATGTCTTCGAGCATCTCTCTTTTATATAACGCCGCGGCCGCGCACGGCCCGAACACATCTCGCCGGTTATCATACTGACCCGAATCCTTTTCTCCGCTTCCTCTGTCAAAAAACCTGTAAAAAGACGACAGTTCCAGACCCGTTGAGTCTATAGCGCTTCCGTTTTTGTTTAAAATCTTAGCCGCTAACATGCCGTAGTTTTTATCTTGTGCGGCTTTTTCCAGCTCTTTAAGGAAATCCCGGTCTAAAACCGCGTCGCTGTTCAGGGTAACTACATATTCGCCCTTCGATGCCTTTATTCCCTGGTTATTAGCCGCGCAAAAACCCTTGTTAGACCCGTTTACTATGAGATTCACGTCTCCGTAACGCCTTACGGCGGCCGGAGTATTATCGTCGGAGCCGTTATCGACCACTATAACCTCGAAATCCTCGAAAGTCTGTTTCTCCACCGAATCCAGGCAATCCGCTATGTAAACCACGGCGTTATAAGAGACGATGATTACGGAAAAAAGCGGTGCCCTCTCTTTTTTCTTAAAACCCATATTTTCCCCTGAAACAGGAGCATAGCATGTCTCCGGCCTTTTTTAAAGAATAACCCCTTAAAACCTTTTCCCTGGCGGCTTTACCGATATTCTCAAGCTCCGCTATATTATTGATAATAAAATTCATTTTCTCGACAAATTCGTTTCGACCCGAAGCTAAAAAACCGTCCCTGCCGTCCTCTATAACGGCCGATGCTTCTCCCACATCGGAAGCCAGCACCGCTTTCCCGGATGCCATATACTCAAATAGTTTCGCGGGGCTCTTGGCTTTGTTAAATCTCGTCTCCCCTGTCAAAGGAAGCAACCCCACGTCCATGCCTCTTAAAATCCCTGGGATTTCATCGGGAGGGCTGGATCCCACGAAATAAATATTGGAAGCACGATTAAAACGCGACAAATGTCTCCTGACATCGTCGCCGTAAATCCCGTCTCCTATTATGTGCAGTTCGGCCTTTCCCGTTTCCGCTTTAAGAGAAATGAAACAATTCACGATAAATTTTACGTTCTCCGCGTCCTCGGCCCTGTGAATAGTCCCTACCCAGCAAAACTTAATACTTTCGGAGTCTTTTTTCTCGGATACAGGTAAAAATTTTTCCGTATCCACGCAGCTGGGCACATAATAAGTCTTTTTATTGAATTCACTAAGGTAATCCTTAAGATAACGGCTGGCGGCTATGCAAAAATCCGCCTTACGCGCTATTCTCCGAGTCAGAAACTCCGCCCCGGAAGTAGGATAAAAACCCAGGACATAACGGGGGTTTTCTCTTATCTCCCAGTCATCCATATCCAGTATCAGAGGATTACCTTTTACCAAAGAAGCCAGCAATGGCCCGAATGAATGATAGTTGACCCTGTTCAGTATGATTACGTTCTTTTCTTTTTGAACCAGCCGGATAAAAGATTTTAAATTACAGCATGTTTTTTTTACGAAAGACATACCGGATTCTTCTTTTCCGCTTTTAGCCCCTAAATGGTCTGCGTAGGACAGGACCCCGGTATTGTATCCGCGGCCGGATAATTCGCGCGCAAAATTATAAGCGCGTATCCTCGCTCCCGGAAGATCATAACTCTCTCTGGTAACAAATACTATGTTCATTCGGCAAGATACTCCCGTAAGAATAGTACTCGACCGGGTCGAATCGTATTCTTAATTTCTTGAGCCATAGGCTTTCAAAAGACTTTCCGCGGTGTCCGTCCAGTTGTATTTATTTTCGGCTCTTTCCCGCGCCCTAACCGATAGCTGCTTCATGAGTTTATCGTCCCTTAAAAGTCTTTCTATGCCGTCAGCCAGGGAGACGGAGTCGCCGGCTTTTACAAGAATCCCTGCCCGGCCATTATCAAGCATATTACTTACCTCGCCTACGTCGCTGGCCACGATAGGTCTGCCCGAAGCCAGATACTCGACTATTTTAAGAGGGCTCTTGCATTCCGTTATGTCATTCTTTTCGAAACAGGCTACGCATATATCCGCCGCGGACATATAAAGCGGGACTTCGTCATGGGCCACGTATCCGGTAAAAATAACTTTGCCGTCAAGCCCGAGGCTTTTTGAAAACTTCTCAAGTTCGGGCAAAGTATAGCCGCCCCCCATTATCATAAAATTCGCTTTCACGCCTTTTTTATCGAGTTCCGACGCGGCCCTGATAAATAATTCCACATACTGCCCTCCGTGTAACTGTCCTACGTATAAGACTAAAGGCGCCTCTTTAGAGTACCTTTCTTTAATGCGCGTTCCGTCTTTTTGAGGATTAAATCTCTCCGGATCTCCTCCCACATGGCCTTCGTAAATACGTTCTTCTGGCAATCCGTAATTAATACATTCTTTCTTGAGCCTCTCGCTCGATACCGATACCGTATCCGCCAGCAAAGGCATGCATCTTTCCATCAGCCATAAATACATTCCCATGAGATGATTTTGCCTTTCCGCGCAAAAGTAAATCTTTATCTCCCAGTCGTCCCAGTCATAATGAAGGTGCCTGTTCCTGACAAGGCCTCCTATGATAGCCGGCAAAGCGGCATAATAAAAACATTTTTGAAAATGAACGACATCTCCCCATCCCGCCTGTTTCACCATAAAAACCACGTTTTTCAAAAAATTGGCTACGCCTAACTTACGCGACAAAGAAAAGACTTCTATGCCCTCCCATAGCGATCGCTTTCCGGCTCCCTTGCTGTCGAGCGGGAAATAGACTAATTTCACTGAGTGGCCTTTTTTCAGCATCTCCAGGGCCAGGCTTTTTATGCGTATCGTCCAGGGCTCTTCTTTTGAGAAAATATCATGAGGGTGCACCATCAGTATATTCATAATCAGTTCCCCGGAAATATAATCGTTTTCCTTGCCTTCTTCAACAATAAAAGGTATACCTCGGAAAAAAGCGCCATGATAAACAATACTGCCGTAATCGTTATTCTAAAAAATCCGGAATTGAAAATTTTATAAAGCATGCGGCCTGAACCACGCTCCTATCTTGTATTTTCTCCCGGCCGACACTTTTATTTTCTGGACAGCCGGCTCATCGTGCCAGATTAAGGCGGATCTCTTCCCGCTCCTGCAATCCGAACTCTCGTCGCTATATTCTTTTATGCCGCCCCAGCCGACTACTTCGCCATAACGGTCGGTTTCCCTGAAATCAGGGTTTGCCATCTCTCCCCCCTCAAGATAGACATCGCATATCCATATTTCATGCCTGTTGGTATCAAAGTCGGGAAACCATCCGCCGCGAAATTCGGCGCTGATTTCGCCGGAACCTCCGGCTATAAACTCGAGGTATATTTGGGACCAACCTTGAGCCAGTTCGCCTTCAACGAACCAATGCTTTTCCTGGTCGTCAGATAAAAGCCAGTTAGCTTTGGACAATATCAACCCCGAAGCGGTGCCTCCCACGACAACGCAGGCGAGGTTAAACCTGTAATTCTCGACCCTCAGGTCTATTCTTCCTTTATGATTTAACATAATCAATCCTGTATAGTTTGTAGTTTTCGTTTGCGATTACCTCTTTGGCGATAAAACTATGTTTTTCCTGGAACTCTTTTTTTTCGAAAAGGGTCAGGACGCTGTCTTTTAAGGAGAATACGGCAAACTCGGGCTTTTCTGAACCTTTAAACGCATTAGAAAGCTGCTCGTCAACGCTCAATTTTATTCTCTCGTCGGTTTTTGCATCCGGTATCAACTCGGACTCCCAATTGAAATACGAACTATTCTCGTTCTCTATAATATACGCACTGCCCCCTTCTTTAATCTTTAAATATAATCCAAGTAAATCGGCTGGCGTATCCACGCTGAGAGTTTTCGAAAATAACGTCCTAGGCACTAAAAAATTATCGCTTTTTCTGTGTTTTCGGAGATAATCGATTATTTCTATAAGCCCCTCGTCTGTTTTATTATTCCTCATAAGACATGTCATATTGAAAACTCCCTGAAAAACTCCGATAATGACCAATAATGTTATACCGTATTTCCTCATTCTCCCTTTTTTCAGTAAAATAAACGCTCCGTAAAAAACAAAAGGAAATAAAAAAATCAGCGAATTGATTACATAGAATTTAGACATACCCACCGTATTTGTCAAAACACCTATAAACGTTATCAAAAAAAAGAAAACAGCCAATAGTAAAAATAATTTCTTTTCATTTCTTCTAAAAGCGTTTATGACTCCGTATAAAAGAAAAAAGGAAACTACATAACCAAACTCATTACAAATAATACGAGGCCAATAAAAAATTTTATCTGCCAGGGAAACGCTTCTTAAGCTTAATTCCGGCCACTTTAAAACAATGTCTGGGACAGCGAATGTGAAAGGATTTCCTGTAGCCTTCCATTGGTAAAGAAGCCAGGCAAAAGGCAATAACGACGATATGGCAAAAAACATAAAAAGCCGTACGGTTTTAACCCTATAAAAAAACTTCATATAAAAGAACAGAACCGGTATCAGCAACCAGCTTTCGTATCTTATCATGCAAGATAACCCGAGAAGAAAAGCGGACATATAAATAAAAGCCGGTTTACGAATTTCCGCGTATTTCACGGCCAGTAAAATAGAGGCTAAGAGAAAGCAGAGATAAGACGACTGGGTCATGGGAATTACGCTTAAATGAGCGTGCATACTGTTAAAAGCTAATAAAACGGATGAGAGCAAAGCTGTATCTCTGCCAAAAAACACCCTGACAAGATAAAAAAAACAAAGAAATACCATAAAAGCGAAAAATAAACTGGAAAATTTGGACATCAGCATAGGGTCGTCGTGCAAGCGCATAAAGAAGCTCATCAGCCAATGGTGCAAAGGTAGCCTTAAAATATTCAAGGCGCCCGCCTGACTGTAAACTCTATAAACTCTTGTAACCGCATCATCACCGCCCCCCCCCGCCCAGATATTAAGATTAAAAAAAAGTATACCCCGAACCGCCAAAAAACATAAAGTCAGA
>CAZEGO010000108.1:0-5651 GCA_964511955.1 uncultured Planctomycetia bacterium
TCTGACCTGCCATGAATAATTAATAAAATCTCCCCCGAAGGAAACCGGCGAGTCCTTATTCTCATCGGTAATATCAGAAAAATCGAGACTTATGACTCGTTCCATCTCGCCTTTGGCCAATAAGCCAGCCACTGTCACGGCCTCATCATAGGTAGCGTTGGTGAAGACCCCTGTAACAGCCGCTATCAAACCCAAAAAAGCGATGCCTATGACTAATACGGCTATTATAGTTTCTATCAGTGTAAAGGCTTTTCTATTCATTGTGTATCAGACGGCCATGCCCGCTTTCGCAGGGATGACAGAGTATTTTTATTCTATACTAACCTTCCCCGTGTCAGGTTCTATTGTTACTGTCTTTGAATATTCCCCGTCCGCGGTCTCCAATGTAATTATCCCCCGGCTGGACAAGGCTACTCCGCTTCCGTTATACGGAGCGCCCAAAGAGTCGAATTCGATATCGTTTCCGCTGAAATTCGTGGACAATATCCTTATGTCATTGTACTGGCTCATTTCATCAAATTCTATCTCTAAATCACCGCGGGTATGCGGGTCGGAAATCCTGTTCGAGGTATTAATTCTGTAGCCGATGTAGGACTCGTCCGGGGGATCGAATGATATGCCGAACCTGACCTGCTGGGCAATGGCCATCTGTTGGACGTAACGCAGATCCGAAGCAACTCTCTGGCATGCCGCGTGAAGCCGTATACTCCCTTTTGAAGTGGAAGCGGTAATTATAGCAACAGCCAGTATACCAAGTACCACAATCACCATCACCAGTTCGATTAAAGAAAATGCTTTCCTGCACATATAAAATCGCGTCATGGTTAGGGCTTTACAAATAATTAGTTATTTACACTTACGCTTTAAAAAAATAAACAACGAGTTCTTTTATTATACCTAAACCATACCTCACGCCCGAAAGAAAGTCAACTTGCGACGCCTCTTTGAAATATCTCGTCTCTATGGGTATCTCCTCTATAGCGAATCCGCCCGCCGCGGCTTTTATCAGAATCTGCGCGTCAAAGAGAAAATCGTCCGAATTACTCTCCCAGTCGATTTCTTCCAGAAATCTCCTGTTGTACGCCCTGAACCCGGTATGGTATTCCGAAAGCTTAAGGCCCAATACGGAGTTCTCGCAGAAAGTCAGGAACCTGTTTGAAATATACTTGTAAAAAGGCATGCCTCCCTTAAGCGCGCCTCCTCCCATAATCCTGGAGCCCAAAACTATATCCGCCTTTTCCTTAAGCAGGGGCGTTATAAGCTCGGGTATCTTCTTTGAATCGTATTGGTAATCCGGATGCAGCATGACTATTATATCCGCGTCTCTTTTAAGGGCCTCTTTGTAAAGAGTTTTCTGGTTGCCTCCGTACCCCTTGTTCTTGTCATGGGTAAAAACCGTTATGCCGAGGCTCCCGGCTATATCCACCGTCCTGTCTCTGCTTTCATCATCGCATAATATTACTTCGTCCACCGTTTCTTCGGGTATATCCCTGTATGTCTTCTCAAGGGTAAGCCCGGCATTATAAGCCGGCATAACCACTACTACTTTTTTCTTCTTCATGCTAACGGGCCTTCCGTGCTTTTGCCCGGCCAAAAACAAGATAACCCGCGAAAATCAGCGTAATCCCAGTTATCAACGACCCCGCGAGAAAAGAAAACGGTTTATATATAAATTTTACGACATGTTCTCCGGGAGGCACATATACCGCTCTGAGTATGTAATTGGCCCTGTATATTTTGGTTCTCCGGCCGTCACGATAAGCTTTCCATCCTGGATAAAATCTGTCGCTCAACACCAGAAACCCGCCGGAGCCGCTTTGTGCCCGGATGAGGGCTTCTTCGGGTTCGTACTTTATTATCGAAACTTTTTTATATCCGTTCCGATCCGTTTTTTGTCCCGACACGGCAGCACTCTCCTCTATAATAACTTCTTTCAACGGATCGAAGCTTTTATCCCCGAGCTTAGCGAGGATATCCCTCTCTTCTTCCATGACGACTGCCGCGTCCGAAAGAAACGCCCGTTGCAAAACATTTTTGTTTTCATATATGTTGACTTTTTCCGTCTCTTCGACTTTTTCGTATCCCCCGGCCGTAAAGTCCTTTGTGGATATTACGTATTTTACGTTCAACATGTTAAGGACGTTAAGCTCGTCCGGCATCGTGGCCCTCACTATCATGTTTATTATATTTTCGTGCCTCCTGCCGTATAAAGAACCGTAACCATAAGCATCGTATATCCCGTAGCTTACCCCGCTGTTAGTAGCCATCCTTTCTTTCAACGACTTTATCCCTTCGAAATAATCTTTTTCCGGGACAAAAACATTTTCCCGTATAGTCGAAGGCGAGTTAAATGTCCTGTATAGACTCTTATCTCGCATGAGAAACTCTACCGTTTTACTTGGTTTTACGAATTCTTCGGTATCCATGTTCCTATAGACGTGCTTGTTCGCCGTAAATAAATCAAAAAAAGAGACACCGAGCAATATCAGCACGGCGTATTTAGGTTTAATTTTTCCGCGCATCGGAAGAAAAAGAAAGAGGCCGAGCATCATGAATATTCCGAAAAACCTTCTCAGGTTTGTTATGCCTACGTAAACGAATTGAGCCAGCTCATTTTTTTTGGAACCGAATTGCCCGAATAAGCCCAGCAGGTTATCATAGGTACCCTGCAATATCTCCGCGTACTTGACGTGAAAAATCAAATACAAAAGAGAAAAGATAAAACCCAGTGCCAATATGTTTTTTACTGTTTTTTGCATATTTTTGTCATACAAAATGTTCCTTCTGCAGCAATCGAGTCCTATCCCCGATAAAATAGCCACTGAAAAAGCTATGATAAAAAAGAATTTTATGGGATACCTGGAAAAAGCGAACCCCGGCATAAGCCTGTACATAAAATAATATATCGGCGTATATACCCCGAAGGAAAGGACGACGCCGCCGGACAGGAGATAAAAGATTCTCTTTCTCCTCTCGCTCACGTCTATTTTAAGGGCGATGAAGCCACAGACTACGGGTAAAAGCCCCATATAATACACCAATAGCCAGCTTTGTCTGGTCCAGTAATCTTTGTAAAGGTAATCGGCTTCGCTGAGAAACGGTATCAGGAGATCCAGTAAAGCGTAAGGAGGAAGCGACCACATGGACGCTTCTCTGAAATCCATGGCCCCGCGCGAAGAATAAAATAGAAGCTCGACAAAAGGCAGTATCTGAAAGGCCCCTAACCCCACCATAATTAAAAAAGAGACTATAAGCGAGCGGATAAAATTCTTTTTACCGAACCCCAAAAGCAGCAGTATAAAGAAAGTAGCGTACGGAATGGACGGCTCTCCCCCGAGAAACATAAACGTGAGGAACAGGCCGGTAAAGACAACGCCGCGCGCAAAGTCATCCTTTAAAGACCTGTCGTAAAACACTATCACCAAAGGCAGCCACGTAACGGAAGCCAGGGACGCCGGGAGGTTGATAACGGAAATCATATAACCGCTCAGCATAAAGGTCAATGCCGCAAACAGAGAGGCCTCACGTGAATGTTTCCAGTGCCTCATAAGCACTAACATAAAAACCCCGGATAAAAATACATGAATTAGTATGAAAAGATTAAACGCGTAGGCGTATGAAAAAAATAAATATATGACGCTGAGAGGATAAAAAACACCCGTCTGCAGACACGCCAGATGCGGATTTCCGCAATGTATGTACGGGTTCCATAATGGGATATTACCGGAAAGAATCCGTGTTCTTGAAAACTCTCTTAAAGGATAAAAGTACCTTGACAGGTCTCTGTGGACGAAAATTTTACCGCCGGATGCGACGTCATGAAAAAAAAATATTACCACCCCGGCTAAAATAAAAAAGGGGACGGTCTTTTTAAACCATCCCCTTATGTCGCAATCTCTCATTACAGCCTACCAATCGGATGTGTCTTCCGTTCCGTCAGAATAGGCCCCGACTTTTCCCGAACTGGAAATATACCACCAGCCGTTAGTAGAGGTGGCTGTGCCACTGGGCGCCGCGATTACGGCCCCTACGGAAGTCGAGTTATTAAGTTTGTTCTCGGGCACTCGTTCGTCCGCGAAAAGACCCGTCGTTATAGCGGAAGGGAAAGAAGCGGTGCCGGAAGTCGCATTCTTGGCGTAGTCTATCGCTACTACGGAACGGATAGCCCCCAGGCCGCTCTTTGTCGCGGAGACCTTAGCCTCACCCGTCAAGTCCACGAACTTGGGTATCGCAATGGCCGAAAGAATGCCCAGTATCACTATGACCATAACAAGTTCTATAAGAGTAAAACCTTTATTCCTCATCTTTCCTCCTTCCAACCTTCCCGGTTTCATTATCATATATATATCTGTTTCCGAACGGGTCAATCGGATATCCTTCGGTGTCCAGAGTCTGATGCTCAAGGAATTTCCTTCCGTAAAAAGAATCCTCGTTCAACGATATAAGCGGTTTATTAAGCTGTCTTAAATCCGAAGGATACCCGCCCTTCAGTGCTTTATATAATTCTAATGAGTTTTTTATATTTGTCAACTGATTATTTAAGGCACTCTCTCTGGCTTCTTGAACATAAACGCCCATTCTGGCCCCGAATATCCCTATAAGAACAAAAACCAGGGCCACTACAATAAGATTCTCTATAAGAGTACTTCCTGTATTTTTCAAGACTCTGTATGACAAAATAAAACCTGCTTAAAATTTTAATGCCTGAATATCGATATCAAGCTCCAAAGAGGAAGGAATATCGACACGGCTAACATCAGGACCAATATGCCTATTATAAATATAAGGATCGGCTCTATAAGCACCGATAGATTTTTCACGGTATAGTCTATCTGCGAATCATAGTAATCCGACACTCTCATCAGCAGGTCGTCTATTCTTCCGGTCTCCTCTCCGATTTTAACCATTTGTATCACTATAGCCGGGAAAAGGCCGCTGGCTCTCATGGGAGCGGTTATGCCTTTCCCCTCCTCCACGCCTTTTATTATGTTATCCACCGAATTCGATACGATAATGTTTCCCATGGCGCCCTTCACTACCTCCAATACGCTTATTATGGGTATTCCCGTAGATATCAGCGTAGCCATCATCCTGCTGAAACGCGACATATATATTTTCAGATTCAACGGGCCGAAAATCGGGAGTTTCAGCTTAATGCTATCCCACGTCGTTCTCCCGGCGTTAGTACTTACGGAGTATCTGCATAAAAAAAACACCGCAAACACGACTGCCAGTATAAGAAACCAATAATTGGTCAGAACAAAATTAAACCGTATAAGCAGGCGTGTCGGAAGAGGGAGGTCCGCGCCTAACCTTGAGAAAAGAGAGGTAAATTTAGGTATTATAAAAACTATGGCTACCGGGAATGCGATAGCTATAGCCATAATCACCAACAGAGGATAGCGCGTAGCCTGTTTTATTTTCATCCTCACCTCGTCCTCGTGCTCAAGCAAAGACGCTAATCTATCGAGTACGCTCTCTAAAATACCGGCGGCTTCGCCTGAACGTATCATGTTTATGTATATCCGGGAAAATATATTCGGAAATTTGGACATGGAAGCGGACAGGCTCTTCCCGGCTTCTATATCATGGATAATCTCTGTTATCACTTTCCTGAAATATTTATTGTACGTTTGCTCACGGACGGATTC
>CAZEGO010000109.1:0-5615 GCA_964511955.1 uncultured Planctomycetia bacterium
GCACTATTTATGTAATAAGCAATATGAATAAACACGACGAGATTACCGCCATGCGCGCGGCGGGAATAAATATGTACAAGATACTGGCGCCCTTTTTCCTCGCGGGCCTGGCTATCTCAATAATAGTGTTCGCTCTTTCCGAAAAGGTCCTGCCGGAAAGCATGAAAAACGCCGAAATCATCAAAGAAAACTATATTGAAGGGAAAAAGGAAGGCGCCGAAGGAAAAAACGTAAAAACCCATTACAACCTGGCTTTATACGGCAAGGAAAATAAATTGATTTTTATAGAAAGCTACGATAACTCCTCGGAGGAAGCCGGCGGTATCACCATACTGACACAGGACGAAAAAGGTAATGTAACCGGAAAAACCAATGCCAAATGGGCGGAATGGACCGGTTCGGAGTGGCTAGGTAAAGGAGTGCTTATATACAGTTTGGACGATAAAGGAATGGTAAAAGGGACTCCGTGGTTTTTCGAAGAGAAAAAGCTGGATATAGAAAAACCTGCGGAGATAATGTCCAAGGGGGGCGATTATGAGTTCATGAGCTTCAAGGAGCTTTCGAACTATATTAAAAATTTCTCGGACGCCTCTCCTGACATAACGAGAAGGCTCTCGGTAGATCTCCATCAGAAGCTGAGCTTTCCCTTTACCAGCCTGGTGGTCATAATAATAGGCGCCGCTTTCGCCGCAAAAATAAAGCGAAGAGGCAAAGCAGCCGCGATAATGGGACTGGGCACCACCCTGATTATAGGCTTCACGTACTACGTATTCATGGCTGTATGCCTGGCGCTGGGAAAGGGGGGCATGCTCTCTCCCCCGATCGCCGCACACCTGGCAAACGCAGTATTCGGCGGGACAGGGCTTATCCTGATAAGAAATTAAGCTATGAGCCATGAGCTAATTAATATCTATAATGCTCGCTCTTAAAAGGCCCCTTGACCGGTATGCCCAGATAATCGGCCTGCTTTTTGGTAAGTTTCGTTAACTTCACTCCTATTTTCTTTAAATGCAGTCCCGCTACTTCCTCGTCCAGGTATTTAGGAAGTACATAGACTTTACGCTCATACCTGTCTCTGTTTTTCCAAAGGTCCATCTGCGCCAGGACCTGGTTGGTGAAGGAATTGGACATTACGAAAGAAGGATGGCCCATTGCACATCCCAGGTTAACAAGCCTGCCTTCCGCAAGGAGATATATCTCCTTGCCGTCCGGGAATACGTATTTATCTACCTGTGGTTTTATGTTCAGTTTCTTTACTCCGCGCAGCTTATAAAGCCCTGCTGCGTCTATCTCGTTGTCAAAATGACCGATATTGCATACTATGGCCTGATCTTTCATCTTCCTCATATGAGAGGCGGTTATCACGTCCCTGTTTCCGGTGGCCGTAACATATATGTCGCCGGTACCCAGTGTGTCTTCCACGGTCGCCACCTCGTATCCTGCCATAGAAGCCTGAAGCGCGCATATAGGGTCTATCTCCGTAACTATAACCCTGGCACCCTGTCCCCGTAAAGACTGCGCCGAGCCCTTGCCTACGTCTCCGTAACCGCACACCACGGCAACCTTTCCGGCCACCATGACATCCGTCGCTCTTTTGATCCCGTCTATCAAAGATTCGCGGCAGCCGTAAAGATTATCGAACTTCGATTTCGTGACGGAATCGTTCACGTTCACGGCCGGTACGAGAAGAGTACCCTTTTCCGTCATCTGGTAAAGACGATGCACTCCGGTGGTAGTCTCTTCGGAAACGCCTTTCCAGTCCTTAAGCATATTAGTCCATTTTCCGGGTGATTTTTTTAGCGTCTTTTTCAGAGCCTTAAACAGCTCTTTCTCGTCCTCCCCGTCCGCTTTTTTATTAAGTACGGACGGATTCCTTTCGGCTCGCACACCGAGGTGCATCATCAGAGTGGCATCGCCTCCGTCGTCCACTATCAGGTTCGGCCCCTTGCCTCCGGGAAAACTTAAAGCCTGCTCGGTACACCACCAGTAATCCTCAAGAGTCTCGCCTTTCCACGCGAAGACCGGCACTCCGCTTTTGGCTATTGCCGCGGCGGCATGATCCTGTGTGGAGAATATATTACAACTTGCCCACCTTACGCCGGCTCCCAGGACTTTCAGCGTCTCTATGAGAACCGCCGTTTGTATCGTCATATGGAGCGAGCCCGTGATCCTCACCCCTTTAAGCGGTTTGTCCTTCGCGTATTTTTTCCTTAGCGCCATAAGGCCCGGCATCTCGTGCTCGGCAATCTCGATTTCTTTCCTTCCGTAAGGAGCGAGTTTTATGTCCCTTATTTTATATTTTACAGCTGATGCCATTAGGATATCCCCTTTTATTTAACGTGAGCGGCTTCCTTTAAAAGCTCGACTTTATCCAGCTTTTCCCAGGTAAAGTTTTCCTCTTCTCTGCCGAAATGGCCGTAAGCCGCGGTTTTATTATATATGGGTCTCAAAAGGTCTAATTCGGTTATTATGCCTCTGGGCGTAAGGTCAAAATGCTCGCGCACTAATTTTTTCAGCTTGTCGTCGCTGATTTTGCCCGTGCCGTATGTATCTATGAGAAGTTCCAGCGGTTCGGCTTTTCCTATAACGTAGGCCAGCTGAATCGAGCACTGTTTTGCCAGGCCGGCTCCGACTATATTTTTGGCGACATACCTTCCCATGTAGGCCGCGGAACGATCCACCTTTGTGGGGTCTTTCCCTGAAAAAGCCCCGCCCCCGTGACAAATAGTCCCGCCGTAAGTATCCACGACTATCTTCCTCCCGGTCATTCCGGTATCCGACTGGGGTCCGCCTATCAAAAACTTACCTGTCTGGTTTATGTAATATTTGGTCTTGCCGTCAACTAGTTTGCCCAGGACAGGTTTTGCGACTTTCTCTATAAGCTCTCTTCTTGATTTCTGGGTGATACGCTCTCCCGTCTTGTCAAGAATCTCCTCGGTATGCTGTGTGGCCAAAACCACGGAATCTATCCTTTTGGGTTTTCCGTTCCTGTATTCCACGGTGACCTGTGACTTGCTGTCGGGCCCCAGGTATTTTAAAACTTTTTCTTTTCTAAGCTCGGCCATATATTTGACAAGTTTATGCGCCATCATAATCGGCAGCGGCATAAGCTCCGGGGTCTCGTCGCAGGCGTAACCGAACATGAGCCCCTGGTCTCCGGCTCCTCCGGTATCCACGCCCTGAGCTATGTCAGGCGACTGCGAGTGTATGGCGTTGAGTATCGCGCAAGTCTGATAATCCAACCCGTATTTATGATGGGTGTAACCTATATCTTGTATTACTTTTCTCGCTACGTTTATTACGTCCACATAAGCCGTCGTGGTTATCTCTCCGCCTACGATAACCAGGCCCATGGTAACGAAAGTCTCGCATGCCACACGACCTCTGGAATCCTGTCTTAAAACATCGTCTAAAATAGCGTCCGATATCTGATCGCAGAGTTTATCGGGATGGCCTTCTGATACGGATTCGGAAGTCAGGTAAAAATTTCCCTTCGGCATTTCTCCTCCTGTTCTGAATATCCGCTTTACGCGGATGTCTTATTAATTTTTTTCTCTGAAAGCTCTGTCGGCTTCCTCGTAAGATTTTTTATCTCCTATATCGAACCATTTTTCATCTTCAAAAACGTAACCATACATAGCGTCTTTTTTGGAAAGCCACTCGAGAAAATAACCCGGCGCGTCGTTCGAAGCGTCACTGTTTAAAAATTCGCTGATTACCGTCAGTTTTTCTTTCGGGAAAAGATAGAGGCATTTCGCGGCCAGCGTGGAGTTGGGTTTTGACGGTTTCTCCATAAATTCGGTGACTTTATTATCGTCGTCCAAGGAGACTATACCGTATTTTTCGGCGAGCTCAAGGTCTTTTACGTCGTACAATCCTATACTGACGGAAGGTTTTTTTGAATAAGCGAAATTCAGGAAATCCCTTAAATCCGTCCTGAAAATATTGTCTCCCGCCAGGACAAGTAAATCGTCTTCCACTTTTTTCTCCCTGACCACGTAAGCAATATCACCCGTGGCGCCTAACCTGTCGTCATTGGATTTTGTCCCGTCGTTGACTATGGATATCTTCTTACTGCCGGAATATTTCGCGGCCCATTCTTCAAAATACGTATGGAATTTCTCGTTGGTCACCACGAATATCTCATCGACCTCGTCAAGCGGCTCTACAATATCCAATATGTACTCGACAACGGGCTTGCCGGCTACAGGGAGCAGAGGTTTGGGCCGGTTAAGAGTCAAAGGATATAATCTGGTAGCGTAACCCGCGGCTAATAATAATGCTTTCATGTATCCCTCCTCTTCCTTATCTGTTCTTCTTCGTTCTATTTACGGCCGGTATAAGTTCTCCGAGTCTGCGGTTAATGAAATTATCCACCTCGTCCGCCGTATTCAATATAAGGGCTTTTTCCGCTATACCTTTAGCATCGGCAAAAGAGACATTCCTTATTATGTATTTTATTTCCGGGATGACCACCGGACTCATACTGAACTCGTCCAGACCCAACCCCAGAAGGACCAGGCCGAAAGCCGGCTCTCCTGCCATCTCACCGCACATACCCACCAATATGCCCTCTTTATGCCCGGAATCTATTATATTCCTAATGAGTCTCAGGACAGCGGGGTGCGTGGGCTTATAAAGATAAGCTATTTTCTCGTTCACCCTGTCTATGGCGAGCGAATATTGTATTAAATCATTCGTGCCTATGCTGAAAAAATCCACTTCCTTCGCGAGAAGATCGCAGGTTAAAGCAGCGGACGGTATCTCAATCATGGCACCTATTTTTATGTCTTTATTGAATTTCTTCTTTCGGGCCAGAAGCTCTTTCTTGGCCTCGTCCAGCACGGCTATGGCCTGCTTGAGCTCCTCCACTCCGGATATCATGGGAAACATTACCTTTATCTTACCGAACGCGCTGGCCCTCAGTATAGCCCGCAGCTGAGTCTTGAATATTTCCGGTTTGGCCAGGCAAAACCTAATAGCCCTCCAGCCTAAAAAGGGATTCATCTCGTGCGGAACTTCCAGCTGTGAAAGAAATTTATCACCACCCAGGTCAAGAGTCCGAATTATGACAGAACGGTCAGGCATCTTTTTCACTACTTTTTCATATGCCTCGAATTGCTCGTCCTCGCTCGGCAGGCCCCGCCTGTTCATATATAGATACTCCGTTCGATACAACCCTATCCCTTCGGCCCCGTGCATAATAACCGAATTAAGCTCCTCGGGTAATTCTATGTTAGCAGATACCTTCACTTTGCGCCCGTCTTTGGTAACCGCGGGCTCGTCTTTAAGCTTCATGAAGGACTTCTCGAACCTGGCGAATGTCCGGCGTTTTGCCTGGTATTTTTTCAGGGTGGATTTGTCCGGGTTAATTATAATTATGCCCTCATTGCCGTCCACTATAAGAGTATCCCCGGCCTTTATCTTACCGGCTGCTTTCTGCAGACCTACTACCGCGGGTATCTCAAGAGATTTGGCCATAATTGCGGTATGAGAAGTGCGGCCTCCTATGTCAGTCACGAAGCCCATCACGTGCCGTTTGCTCATCGTAGCCGTGTCCGAGGGAGAAAGGTCATACGCGACCACTATGACTTTCTGTTTTAACTCGGTGAGAG
>CAZEGO010000110.1:0-5614 GCA_964511955.1 uncultured Planctomycetia bacterium
AAAATAGGACATTTCTACTTTGGTAACTATAGGACATTTCTATTTTGGCTTGACAGATTAGCAATAAAAACTTGACAGTGCATACGCATCTGATAAAATGAACATACAAGTGAATATATCGCGCGACTGGTGTTTTACCCATACCTTAAAGGGTACTGGGCGTGCATGGGAAACCATGGGGGAGCGCGTAAAAAGGAATATAGATGAACCGTACACCTGGGTTTTTAACCCGGGTTTTTTTATTTTTTACCCGTTTAGCGGGCAAAAATAATTTCGCACGGCTTGCCGCCTGCCTGCCGGTAGGCAGAGCAGGCAGGCCGTTCTTTGGCGGATAAAATATACGGAGGTGACCAATATGTTTATAAGAGGAAGATGGGACAAGACAATAGACGTCAGGGATTTTGTAAACCGTAATTATACGCCTTATGACGGTGACGAGTCTTTTCTTTGCGGGACGACCGCGCGGACAAAAAAGCTCTGGAATAAATGTCTTAAGCTTTTCGAAGTCGAGGCAGAAAGGGGCGGAGTCTATGATATAGACACTTCCGTTGTATCTACTGCCATAAGTCACGAGCCGGGATATATAGATAAAAACCTCGAGATTATTAAGGGTTTACAGACGGACGTACCGCTTAAAAGGGCGATAAAACCTCTGGGCGGCATAAGAGTGGTGGAACGCGCATGCAGGGATTACGGATATGAACTGGATGAGAAGGTAAAAGATATTTATTCAAAGTACAGAAAAACTCACAATGACGCGGTATTTGACGCTTACACAAAAGATATTTTAAAAGCGAGGCATACGGGTCTTATAACAGGTCTGCCGGACAATTATTCGAGGGGCAGGATTATAGGTGATTACAGGAGGGTGGCCCTTTACGGTATCGACAGGCTGATAGAATCCAAAGAACGCTATAAATGCATTCTTGAGGATTACTGTACGGAAGAATCCGTGCAATTGAGGGAGGAGATAGCGGAACAGATAAAAGCGCTGAAAGACATAAGGCAACTGGGTAAGATATACGGTTTCGATATTTCCAAGCCTGCCGGGAACGCCGTGGAGGCCGTTCAGTGGACGTACTTCGGTTATCTGGCTGCGGTAAAAGAACAGGACGGCGCGGCTATGAGCCTGGGAAGCGTCAGTAATTTTTTCGATATTTACATAGAAAAAAACATAGAGGAAGGTGTTCTTACCGAGGAAAAAGCTCAGGAATTGATAGACGATTTTGTCATAAAATTGCGTCTTGTCAGGCAGTTGCGTGCAAAATCCTATTCCGAAATTTTCGCCGGGGATCCCGTGTGGGTCACCGAAGCCATAGGAGGGATGGCCATAGATGGCAGGCACAGAATAACGAAAACTTCCTACAGGTTCCTGCAGACACTTTTTAATCTGGGCCCCGCACCCGAACCGAATATAACGGTGCTGTGGTCCAGTCGTTTACCGCAAAACTTCAAGAAGTTTTGCGCTAAGACTTCGATAGAGACCAGTTCCATACAATACGAAAACGATGATTTGATGAGAATGATAGGGGGCGATGATTACAGCATCTCATGCTGCGTGTCACTGCTCAAGAACGGAAGCGAGATGCAGTATTTCGGAGCCAGGTGTAATCTGGCAAAGGTCTTGCTCTATGCTATAAACGAGGGCAAAGACGAGATCACCGGAGAGATAGTGGTTCCTAATATAGCGCCGTTAAAATCCAATCCTCTGGACTTCCAGGAGGTCAAAGAGAGGTTTCATCAGGCTCTGAGATGGACTGTCAATACTTACGTCGAATCTTTGAATATAATTCACTCAATGCACGACAAATATTATTACGAAAGGGCGCAAATGGCTCTTCTGGATTCCGAGGTCACCCGATACATGGCTTTCGGTATAGCCGGACTCTCGGTGGTGACCGATTCGCTCAGCGCGATAAGATACGCAAAAATACGCGCTTTAAGAAATAAAAAAGGCATAGCGTATGATTTTAAGATAAAAGGCGGTTTTCCGAAATTCGGCAACGATGATGACAGGGCCGACGGCAGGGCCGTGGACCTTGTCACGAGCTTTCTCGGGGAGATCAAGAAGCATAAACTCTACAGAAACTCAATACCGACCGTCTCGATATTAACTATCACCTCAAACGTTATGTATGGTAAGAAGACGGGCGCTACTCCGGACGGGAGAAAAAAGGGCGCTCCCTTTGCACCCGGGGCCAATCCTATGCACGGAAGGGACGAAAGCGGAATAGTAGCCTCGCTTAATTCCGTGGCCGCGATACCTTATACGGAATGTAGAGACGGCGTATCCAATACTTTTACGGTTATACCGTCCATACTGGGAAAAGAAAAAAAGGAGAGAGTGTCTAATCTATCCGGCCTTGTAGAGGGATATTTCACAAAAGGGGCTCATCATTTAAATGTAAACGTCATAGACGCTAAAACACTCAAAGACGCGATAAAAAATCCCCACAAATACCCACAGCTAACCATAAGGGTATCGGGTTACGCGGTACATTTCACGAAACTATCACTTGAGCAGCAAAAAGAAGTACTGGCAAGAACGTTCCACGACACCTTTTAGAATTATGTAAATAAAACCCACCATGGGCCACACTCGGTGTGAAACATGGTGGGTTTTAGGTGGATGTGGTAAAAACGGGGCTATGAAGAAGGTTAAAGGCAGAATTCACTCATTGGAAAGTTTTGGAACCCAGGACGGGCCCGGTATAAGGTATGTCATATTTCTCCAGGGGTGTCCCGGCAGGTGTTTATATTGCCAGAATCCGGACACCTGGCCCTGCAAGGGTGGTGCTTTGATGAGCGCCCGAGATGTATTCGAGAGAGTGAAAAAATGTATACCGTACATGCAAGCTTCGGGCGGAGGCATCACTATCTCGGGAGGAGAACCTCTCCTTCAGCCGGATTTCCTGATAGAGCTTTTCAAATTATGCAGAGAGAAGTCCGTCCACACGTGCATAGACACCAGCGCTTTTTTTACCCGAAAGAAAAGATCCCGTAAAATAGATATGCTTATCGAGTTGACTGACCTTTTTATGGTGGACGTAAAGGCGACGGATGAGAAGACACACAGGAAACTGACAGGCAGAGATCTTAAGGAATCCCTTTCTTTCATAGATATGCTGGAAAAAAAGAAAATACCTTATTGGGTAAGGTACGTGCTTGTTACGGGAAAAAACGATTCCGTCAGGGAAATCAGGAGATTAAAGAATATGCTTGCGGATAAAGCTATGTGCGAAAAAATAGAATTTCTCCCTTATCATACTCTGGGTGAGCACAAATGGAGGTTGCTTGGGATAAAATATCCTCTTAAAGGACTGAGAAGCGCCACAAAAAGAGATATAAAGAAAGCGTACCGGATTTTTTGTGATTCTTCCGAATAGATTCAAAAAAGAACCTTTTTATGATTAAAAAAATTCTGGTTATAGGAGGAGGTCCGGCCGGCATGATGGCAGCGATTAAGGCCGCCGAAGCCGGCCATAAAGTTATACTCGCCGAGAGAAAACCCTCTCTTGGAAGAAAATTACTGCTTACAGGAAAAGGCCGCTGTAATCTTACCAATTCCTGCGATATAGAATCCTTTCTCAGACGGTTCTCAAAAAGCGGTCAGTTTTTGCGGGACGCGTTTAAAATATTTTTTAATAAAGAATTGATCGATTTTTTTGAGAGCCGTGGAGTGCGACTTAAAACAGAAAGACAGTTAAGGGTGTTCCCGGAGGGAGACGACTCGAATATCATACTCAAATGTCTTAAGAAAGAATTGGATATAAAAAAAGTAGAAGTTCTTTGTGAGGCCAGGGCCGAATCCATTAAAATAGAAAAGGGACGCGCAAAGAGCGTCAGGTTCAAAAACAAAAAGCTTATAGAGTACGACGCGGTCGTTCTCGCCACGGGCGGAGTATCATATCCTTCGACCGGTTCCACGGGAGACGGTTTTAAAATGGCCGGTGACACGGGACATATAATAAAAAAGCCGCTCCCGGGCCTTATCCCTTTGCTAATCCGGGAAAAATATCCGAAAGCGCTGCAAGGGCTAACACTGAAGAACGTAAGGATTACTTTCTTGACCGGAAAGAAAAAAATATTTTCGGACATAGGAGAAATATTGTTTACCGATTTCGGCATATCCGGACCTATGGTCCTTACGTTAAGCGGTAAAATAGTCGATTGGCTTGCCGAAGGCAAGGACGTACAGGCGGCTGTAGATTTTAAACCTGCCGTATCCGAGGAACAAATAGAATCAAGGATAATGTCGGTTTTTGAATCCTCTCCCGGTAAAACCATAAAAAACGTATTGGACGATTTTCTGCCGAAAAAAATTATCGGAGTGTTTCTGCAAACGGCAAACGTTTCGGCTGAAAAAATATCAAGCTACATAACACAGGAAGAACGCAGAAGGCTTGTGTCATGCTTTAAATTTTTCAAAATGAACGTACTCGGGGCACGGCCGATGAACGTGGCCATGGTGACCCGCGGGGGCGTCTCTCTTAAGGATATTAATCCGAAAACCATGGAATCCCGCAAAGTAAAAGGACTGTATTTCGCCGGAGAAATTATAGACGTAGACGCTGACACCGGAGGCTTCAACCTGCAGGCAGCGTTCTCAACAGGATGCCTTGCCGGAAGGCGGATAACATAAATAAAAATTTGTTGCAATAGACACTTTTCGGGGAGTAGAATAGTGGCATGAAGCTTACTGTCCTTACCGATGATAATGTGCTCGACAGCAGATATCTGCTGGGCGAGCACGGCCTATCTTTTTACATCGAGGAAGAAGACAAAAAAATCCTCTTTGATGCGGGCTATTCGGATATATTCCTGAAAAACTCTCTAAGGCTTAATATCGATTTAAAGGCCCTTGACCTGGTCGTAGTTTCTCACGGTCACAGAGATCATTCATGGGGCCTTGTTTCGCTCGTAAGATTTTACAACGAATCCAGACAGTTCGGATTATCCGGGCCTTTCCCGACATTGATAGCGCACCCGAACGTTTTTTTTACGAAATCAAAAGAGGCCTTTCCCGAAGTGGGTTCTATACTTTCCGAGGAGAAAGCGGGAAAGCATTTTGATTTACAGCTTACGGACGAACCCGTATGGATTACTGACAAACTGGTTTATCTGGGAGAAATACCCAGGAAAAACGATTTCGAGAATCAGGAAGCCGTCTGTTCCATAGAGGGACCGGAAGGCAAAGAGGACGATTATATACTGGACGACACGGCGCTCGCTTACCAGTCGGAAAAGGGTCTTGTGATAATAGCGGGATGTGCACATTCGGGCATATGCAATATCATAGAATACGCCAAAAAAGTTTGCGAGACGGATAAAGTTGTAGATATAATAGGAGGCTTTCATTTATTAGACCCCGAAGAAACACAGCTCGATAAGACCGTAGAATATTTTGAAGAACTAAACCCTGAAGTAGTTCACGCCTGCCACTGCACAGATCAACCCTCAAAACTGGCCCTCTCCCAGGCAGTATACCTGGAGGAAACAGGAGTAGGATTAGAATTAAAGTATAATTAATTGGGGGACGTGTACCGAAGGGACACACCTGAGCACATATAAGACTATTTAATTTGTTAATTTTGTGCTCAGGTGTGTCCCTTCG
>CAZEGO010000111.1:0-5599 GCA_964511955.1 uncultured Planctomycetia bacterium
ATGAGCAGATGAGAGCGGCCGACCCTTTCGGTGATTTAAAAAAAATTGCGCGTGAAATATCGATACCCATAGCGCTGGCCGGCGGCGTGAATTCCGAAAATGCGCCGGATGCCGTAAAATCGGGCGCGAAAATAATAGTGGTAGGAGGCGCCATAAACAAAGCGGTCGACGCGAAAAAAGCGGCCGCGCAAATCAAGAAATCCATCAAGGACCTCAAAAAAATCCGGAGTGATCTCTTTAAAAGAGTTTCCGGCCGCGATATATTGAAAGTCCTTAATAAAGTGTCGGCGTCCAATATATCCGACGCTATGCACAGGGCCGGCGACGTAAAAGGCCTTACGGCACTTATACCCGGGAAAAAAATGATCGGCAAGGCATTGACGGTGCGCGTTTATCCCGGGGATTGGGCAAAAGCCGTACAGGCCATAGACACGGCCGGACCCGGTGACGTTATAGTGATAGACGCCGGCGGAGTGGGCCCGGCGGTATGGGGCGAACTGGCTACACACGGAGCCATCGTGAAAAAAATAGCCGGAGTTGTCATAAACGGCGCCATAAGGGACACGGGCGATATAAAAAAGCTCGGTTTTTCGGCTTTTTCCAGAATAGTTTCGCCAACGGCGGGCGAACCAAAGGGTTTCGGCGAAATAGGCGTACCTATTGCTATAGAAGGTGTAAGGATATTTACCGGAGATTATATCATTGGAGACGATGACGGAGTGGTCGTTATCCCCGCGCAAAAGTCGACTGAGATTGCCAATCGGGCCATGAGCGTACTCGAGGCGGAAAACCGTCTTCGGAAGGAAATAGACGAAGGAAGCACGCTCGCCAAAGTCGCCGAGCTGTTAAAGTGGGAAAAAAAATAATTTTAGGACGGATTTTGTACTATGCAGGGTAAAATATTTATAGCCGCGACAAGACAAAACGACGGAAAAACCACGGTATCCCTCGGCCTGATAAACGTGTTAAGTAAACAGCTGAAAAGAGTAGGGTTTATTAAGCCGGTGGGTCAGAGATATGTAGTAAGACAGGGCCACAGGATCGACGAGGATTCGGTGTTAATTGAAAAAGTATGCGCCACGAAATCCTGCCTGGAGGATATGAGCCCTGTGGCCATAGAAAAGGGGTTTACGGCCAGGTGCATAGAGAGCGGCCCGCCCAAGAACCTGGTCGATAATATCGTGAATTCTTTTAATCGTGTTTCCAGGGACAAGGACCTGGTAATAATAGAGGGTACCGGGCACGCCGGAGTCGGGTCTGTGTTTGACCTGTCCAACGCCAGGGTGGCCAATCTCCTTGGGGCAAAAGTAATTCTGGTAACCTCGGGCGGAGTGGGCAGGCCTATCGACGAGATAAGCCTTAATATGGCTCTCTTCGAAAAAGAGGGCGTGGAAGTTATCGGTGTTATAGTTAATAAAGTACTGCCTTCAAAATACGCGAAGATAAAAAAAATCATTAAACCGGGTTTCAAAAGGAAAGGCATCGACGTCCTTGGCCTGCTACCCTATATACCGTCGCTGTCCATGCCCACGATACAGCACATTATGGAGGAATCGGACATTCAGCTTTTATCGAAAAAAGTAGGAATGGGCAACAGAGTAAAAAAAATACTCGTGGGTGCCATGGAGCCTCACGACGCGCTGGCTTATATAGAAAATGACTCACTGCTTATAACGCCGGGCGACAGGGAAGACATACTTATGACGCTTCTTTCCGCGCACCTCCTGAAAAAAAGCATTTCCATATCGGGTATCATCCTGACAGGAGGCATTGTGCCGGATAAGAAAATAATGACTCTCATCGAAAACGCCAGGATACCCGTGTTTTTAAGCAAAAAACATACATACGCGGCCGCGTCACAGATACACGACCTAGCTATAAAGATAAGGCCCGAGGACAAAGAAAAAACCGCGATGGCGGCAAAGCTGATAAAAAACTACGTAGACACAAAAAAAATACTGGCCAAAATAGGTCTTGCGCAAAAATAACGGTGCGCCCGCTATAATACTCATCCATCGGCAATCAGGTTTTGGCGGGCCGGCTGAGGAGGTTAATATGTTTGGTATAGGCATGCCTGAGCTGATTTTGATTCTTGTGATCTGCCTTTTGATTTTCGGGGCGGCCAAGCTTCCCGAAATAGCCAGAAACCTCGGTAAAGGCATAAAAGAATTCAAAAGCAGCATGAAGGACGAGCAAAAAGAACACCCCGGAAAAGAGCAAAAAGAGTAAAAACCTTGACAGTGGAGAGGTTTTTTTATATAATGTCTTTATTATCAACAGATTAAACGCTGAAGAGAGGTGAAACTTAATGTCCAGAATCGAGGTATCGCCGGGTGAACCGCTGGAAAAAGCGCTCAGGCGATTTAAGAAAAAAATAGAAAGAGAAGGAGTGCTTAAACAGCTGAAAGCACGTAAGCACTACGAAAAGCCCAGCGAAAAGAAAAGAAAAAAAATCCGTTCCAAATAGAACATACTCCCGGGCGCTTAGCCGCCCGGGGTTAAATTAGATCCCTTAAAAAGATGACCAAGATTATAAAAAACACACTATTGTATGTCTTGGCCTTTTTTATTTTAGAGGCCTGGCCGCCGGCTTATGTATTCCCGCAGGATGTGAAAAAACTGGATAACGGCCTGACCGTTATAGTGAAAGAAGACCATAGAAGCCCCATTGTGGCCGTCTCCGCTTTTATGGACGTCGGATCCGCCAGAGAAGGCGCATATCTCGGTAGCGGAATGAGTCACCTGGTCGAACATATGCTTTTCAAGGGAACCAAAAAGTATCCCGAAGGCGCTATAACGAGTACATTGCATAAATTCGGCGGCAAAATCAGCGCTTTTACCACATTTGATTACACCGGGTTTAACGTAACCATACTGAAAGAACACGCCGGTGTGGCGCTGGACGTATTGGATCAGATGCTGAACCACCCTTTGTTTAACGCCGAGGCCATGGAAAAAGAAAAAAAGGTCATCGAACGGGAGATGGACATGATAAAGGACGACCCCGGCAGATATATTTCAAGATTGACTTTTTCCCGGGCCTTCACGACTCACACTTACGGGATTCCCATCATAGGCTATAAAGACAACTTCGGGAGAATTAAAAAAGAAGACGTAGAGCGCTTTTTCCGTCTAAACTACGCGCCCGAAAAAACCGTAATAGCGGTCGTCGGAGATATATCAAAAGAAGAAATATTCCGGGAAATATCCGACAGATTCGGAAAAAGCGAAAGAGGGGATAATCACGTTCCTTTCGTACCGAAAGAGCCGGAACAGTTCGGGGCAAGGCATTACGAGGAAAAGATGCCCATCGAAGGCGTGTATATGAACGTCGCCTTCCCGTCTTCTTCGCTCCTCGACAAAGACCTCTACACAATGGATTTACTGTCTTTTATACTGGGCCATGGCGAGGGGTCCGTACTGAACGAAAAACTCAGGCTCGACGAAAAAATCGCCCTCAGTGTATCGTCCTATAACTATACGCCCAGAGACCCCGGGCTTTTCATAGTATCCGCGGTAACAAAAAAAGAAAATACCGAAAAGACATATCGCGGCATATGGCGAGAGCTTGAAAAAATAAAAGAAAGAGGCGTGTCCGAGAAAGAGTCACAAAGGGCCAAAAATAATCTTCTGGCTCAATACGTATACCAGAAACAGACTATAGAGTCTATTGCCCGTGATTACGCGGTAGGCACTATTCTGACCGGAGATCATACTTTCTTCGAAAGCTACATCGACCGGATTAAATCCGTGACACCGAAAGACATAAAGAGAGTCGCCGGCGAATATCTGCTGAAAAGCAAAATGACCGTTACGCTGCTCAGCGATTCGGGAGACACTCTGACCATAAGCCCGCCCGATGAGATTTCCGGGGAAAGGCTCGAAGCGGAAAAAATAACTCTCAGGAATAACTTACCGGTATTGATAGTCAAAGATTCTTCTTTGCCGATGGTGTCCATTGCCCTGCTTTTTAACGGAGGGGTACTATACGAAGAGGAAGAGAATAACGGCATATCCGGCCTTCTCGCGAACATGCTCAGGAACGGCACGAAATCCATGTCTAAAGCAGAGGTAATAGAATTTTATGAGTCAAGAGGCATGACTCTGGGCACGTACTCCGGAAACAACAGTATGGGCATTACGGTAAACTGCCTGCAAAAAGATATCCGCGACGCCATGAAACTCCTCTCCTTGCTGTGCCTGGAGCCGTCTTTTCCGGAAGACGAACTGGCCAGGGAAAAAGAAGAAGCCCTGGCGGCGATAGAGATGCAGGACAACAGCGTTATAAATCACGGTCACAGGCTCCTGAAGAGGATGCTTTTCGAGAGGCATCCGTACAGGTTTCAGTCCATAGGTACCGAACAAAGCGTAAAAAAGATAAAAAAGAAGGGCATCGTATCTTTTTATGAAAAAATACTCTCGCCTGACAATATGGTGCTGGGTATAGCCGGAGATATAGACGCCGATGAGGTTAAACGCCTTGCCGAACGATTTTTTTCCGGTTTTCGGGTCTCCGCCAAAAAAGGACTTCATCTCCCGGGTAAACCAATGCCTCTGGGCGAAACCACGGATAAAACCGTAAAAACGGACAAAAAGCAGTCTTTGGTGCTTGTGGGTTTCAGGGGAGCGAGTATATTCAGCGAGGACAGATATGCCGTCGACATTATGGTGGATGCGCTCGCGAGCTCGTCCGGTATATTGTTTGAGTCTCTGCGCGAAAAAGGAGCTTATTCTTATGCGCAGGGAGCTTTTCACGCCGGCGGCCCGAACACCGGTTACATAGCCGCCTACGTTCTCACCTCCGGAGAAAACATATCCCCGACCAAAGACACGATTTTTAATGAAATAGCCGCGTTCAGGGAAGCGGGTATATCGGATGACCAGCTGCTGAAAACAAAGAACCATATCAAAGGCATGCGGGAAATGGGGACACAATCCAATTCTTCCTTTGTCTTTGATATAACACTGGACGAACTTTATGGGTTAGGATACGATAATCACACGAAATATAACGCGGCCATCGATGCCGTAACATCGGATGATGTCAAAAAAGCGGCTCGCAAGTACCTGACTCCCGATAGCTGCGTTATTCTGTTAATGGAAGGCATATGATACGAAACCCGGTTGTAGCCGGACAATTTTATCCTCAGACAAAACAGGCGCTGGAAAAGATGATATCCATGCTCACGCCTCAGACAGATGAAAAACAGGACGTCAAAGGCGTTATAATGCCTCACGCGGGTTACATATATTCGGGACATGTCGCCGCTTGCACCGTTTCCAAAATCGAGATAAAAAACACGGTTATAATTCTGGGTGTTAATCACTCCGGTGCGGGATCCCGCTTTTCTCTGATGAGCAACGGTAGCTGGCTGACTCCGATGGGCCAAGCAAAGATAGACACGGAGATGGCCGAATCCATCCTAAAAAATTCCGGCCTCTTAAAAGAAGACCCCGGCGCTCACACGAACGAACACTCCATAGAGGTTCAGATTCCGTTTCTGCAGTATTTCAGGAAAGACGTCAGGATAGTCCCGTTGTCTATTTCGTCGGGGAGCGTCGATGAATACCGCGAGATAGCCGACAGCGTTTCCGCGGC
>CAZEGO010000112.1:0-5597 GCA_964511955.1 uncultured Planctomycetia bacterium
CTGCTCCATACCAAATCCGATGTCCTTAACGGCAGGTCCATATGGGAATCATACTTCAGCTTAAGGGAAGACGTAAGAAGCGGCAGAAAAATAAGCGCGAAAGACCGAGCCGGTATAAGAAGCAAAGCGAGAAAGGTATTTACCGATTATTCTTTCATGCCTTTCAGAGACGCTTTACAAAAAGAATTCGGTCTGGAATTCGATTCCACCGAAGAAGCCGAGGCAAAACTTGCCAGGCTCGAGAGAGAAGGACCCGATGCCCTCGAGAAATTCGTGACTCAGCAGATTATCATAGGACAGCTTAAGGCCATGGATACCGCATGGCAGGAATTTTACACCAATATGCAGGAATACAAAACCCTGACCGGAAAAACCGGTTGGGAAAGAAAGGCCACACAGTATGATCCTTTCATGGATTATGTGGTCACTTTCAGCGAAAAGACGCAGGGATTATTTGCGGATGAGATAAAAGAGGAAGCTAAGGACGGGAAAGGACAGGCGGGATTCGCATCTGTTAAGACGGTTGTATATTCGAGCGCTGGCGCGGGCGTTATGTTCCTGGCTTATAAGCTTGTGGGCGGATTACTGAACCTCTTTAAGCTCGGAGGCCTTAGCGGAGCCGGCTCAATCGAATCTTTATATACTTCGGGTGATTCTACCATGATAGCGGTATTTGTGGCGGTAGCGGCCGTAGCCATGATAGTGACCCTTGCTCTTACCCCGTATCTTAAGAAGATAGAATCAGCCGATAAATCTAAACAGGCGAATGCAATGTACCTGGCAAGATATAATGTGGAAGGCTTAAAGGCCCAGATGGCTAAAAGTAGAATACAGCAGATACTCAGTCTCACTAACAGGATCATGCCTCTTATGGCAGGTATAGGGATGTCAGTTACGGCCATAAGCGGAGTCTTGTTTATGGCGGGGTTACCGGTATTCATTCCCGTCAGTACTCTTATAATAACCGGAACAGCTATAGCGGCTGGTATAGGGCTTATTTCAAGGCTCGTCACTATAGCCCTGAATAAGGAAACTATAAAGACGGCCGCGCAGCAGCCTCTCAAACCTCATCAGAGGTTCTTCCATGGATTATTAAAGAGCTTTACCGCCATATCAGGCGTATTATTGGTTTCCCAGATAACAGGAGTACCTGTATTGTTACCTATAATAGGAGTCGTACTTACCGTTATATTGGCCGAAAAATTCATATCGTCAAAGGCTCAGGACAGCACTGCCTACAGAAAACTGGAAACACTCGGAGCGGCCACTGCCGTACCCGTGTTTATAGGGCTTATAGCGTTGAGCTCGCTGGTACCTCTGGCAGCCGGTTCCATGTGGGCGGTTGGCATGGTAGCTTCCATGCTGTTTGCCATAAGCGGCGTAAGCAGGATAATAGGTACCAGAGTGCTTACAGAGAAGAGCATGAGCATGAGAGCGATAAGCTTCGGCGACAAAGCCGGATTAGGCGAAAGGGTTAAATTCATATACAGACAGATGATGTTCGAGCCTATAGCGACCGGACAGGCTATAACGGGTATAGTCGGTCTTATAGGATCTATAATACTGGGGATAAAGACAGCTGGAGTCGGAGTCCTGCTTTTTGGCGGAATAGGAGCGGGTGGATTATTGGCTATAGCCGGTGTAGCAGGAGCGGGCTATTTAATTCACAGGAATATTTCCAAAGCCGTTATGAATGCCAAAGTCGGAAAGGCTGTGGAAAATTTACAGGAAAACAGAGGGGAATTAACTTCTGTAATAAATACCCCGAGGGCCGAGGAATTTGAGGTATGGTCTCAGAGCGACGATCCGTTGAGCGCCCTTAATCAGGCATTAAAAGCGAAGAAGATGCCCGATTCAATAGTGCTCGAAAGTGTGTTGAGTTTCGTTAAGAATTCTCCGAGAGCACCCGATACGGTAAACGGAAAATATCTGGCAAAAGACGCGAGATACATTATAAACGAAGTGTTGTTACAGCTTAAGAGTGAAGGATATATAGACGAATCTGAAATAGACGATGCGACAACCATTCTTATATCCGTATTCGATAAATTACACTTAATAGCCACGCCTTACGACCGCCTGAAAGGCATCTTTAAGAATCCCGACAAACTGATAGAGCTTTCCTCTGTCACGGCATCGGCCAGCATGGCTATACCCACGGCGGTTGTAACTACCAATATACAACAGCAGGAAATATCCAAAATCCAGGAAACCATGACAGCCGGAGTGAAAACTTATGTGCCGCACGCCTCTTTCAGGGGACTTAACCTGTCTATTCAGAACGTGGTGGATGCCGTGCTTAATCCTCAGAGAGAGCTTAGGCCTTTGGCCGAGACAGTTGAGACTGTAGCCGGCGCTCTTACGCAGGGCCCGACAGCGCTGTACGGCCAGGCGAGACAGGAAGCCATCACTCAATTCAGCCCCGTGACCTTACAGGGTAATCAGCTCATAGTAGAAGGCGAGCCTTATCAGATAAAAGGAGTCACTTTATCCAGGGCTCCGGAAGGCAAAGGAAGAAGGCAGATAGTCCTCGACGTCGATAACGTGGGCAAAGACGTAATAGCGAAACTGAGAGAAGCGGGTGTCAATACGGTAAGGACTTATTATCCGCCCGAGGCTGATTTACTCGACGAACTGGCCGCTAACGGTATAAGGGTTATAGTCAATTTCCCGCATATTGATGATAGATTTAAGAAAGGTCCTGATATTCAGAGTGCGAATATTGCCGGTGAATATAGCTATATAGATTACATAAAAGAACACAGGGACCATCCCGCTATACTCATGTGGGAGTTCGGAAATGAATATAATTATCATCCGGAATGGTTTAACGGAGATATAAATAACTGGTATGACACACTTGAAAGTACAGCCAGGACAGCCAAGACATTAGATGCTAACCATCCCATAGCTACTGCCCAAGGAGAAGTAAGAGACATAGAAGAACTTGTAAACAGGTTCAAAGGAATAATAGACGTATGGGGCATAAACGCCTATCGCAAAGTGGAGATACCCGTTCTTGACGTACCGTTCTATCTTTCCGAAACGGGAGACATCGATAACAGCGCTATCCTTGAAAGTGTACAGGCTGAAACAGCGTTGAATTTATGGCAGGAAGTTGATTCCCACTCAAGCGCCGCGGATCCCAATAAGACCTGCATAGGCGTCACTTTCATGACAGCCATAGACGAGCACTGGAAAGCCGGTAATGCCTCGTCCCAGGACAGTAACATAGAGGAACATCTGGGATGGCTCAACATAGACGCAACTCCCAAGAAAGTATATGAAGTGATGAAAAAGGAATGGACCGGAGAGACATCGCAGCAGCCTGTCGTACAGCAGACAGCCACAGGAACAGGCGGACAGCCGGTGGTTCCGTCTCCGCCTCCGTCGAGTACGACTACTACTGCGCAAAGTACGGGCGTGACGACAAGAAGAGAGGAAAGGACAGTTCCGAGTACTCCTCTGAACGTACCTGCGCCTGCTGCTGTCCAACATGAAAATAAAGTTCTGAGTGAACTTGAGGAGCTTCCTTCCCAAAGAGATAATCTCTCTCAGAGAATAGCCAACGATGAATATCTCTCCCGGACCGAAGGACCTCTGCATATAGCGGTGAACGGTGATGTCTATCAGGACGCCAGGATATATGAATACAGAGATGTTTCCACGGGCGAGATGAAGAAGATGGAATTTTACTTCGGCGAAGACAGGCTTATAAGGGAGTTCAGAAGAGGAAGAGTGCATTTTGAGTACAGAGAAGACGGTAAATGGAAGACATATAACTATTCGCTTGAAAATGCCACCCCGGAAACCGAAGACTGGTTCGCTTCCGGAGACTATAAGATTATAGCCGATAAGGATATTAACGGTGACGGTAAACCCGAGGGAGAAATAGAAACTCTGGAAAGATTCATAAAACAGGGCAGAGTGTTCTTCTATGACACATCTGCTCCCATACATTTTGATGAGATAAACGGAGAGTCAAGGCCTGACTTCGGGAGAATAGACGAGACTGCGCTTGCTACCCGTGAGCCCGGGACGTTCAGGAGCTTTATAGTCCCCGAAGGCATAGACATAGAGGAAGCCGCTACGGGCACCATGAATGACCTGCTCTCTCAGGGAGGAAAAGAGATAATTTCCGGCCAGAACGCCATAAAAGCCAAAATGGTTACTGCTATGCTGGACAGGGAAACAGCAAGGGGTCTGGTAAATATAGAAAGAAAACTTACCGACAGGGAAGGTTCCAGGTTCTCGTTCGAGGTCGGAGGCAGAAGTTTCGACGCCAAAGTCCTGGCCATGAAGGTGGATCATAATTCCAGGGTTACATGGATATGCTATGAGGATAAGGCCAGTCCCGGAACATATAGAGTGGCCGAGTTGAACAGAAACACCAATAAACTGGAAGACACCGGCAAGGTTTACATGAGCGAGGAAAATGTATTCGAGGATCTGGATAACGTATCCAGGATGATGGACGAAAAAGGCAGGTATATGGATGCCGATAAATTCAGCGGTAAGAAAGTAGTGAAGATAATAGACGAAAGAAGCGGAGATGAAATACGCTATCATATAGAAGGGTTATCGAGAGAGCTGAGGATACTGGAAGAGCAGAGGAAACAGCTCGAAAAGGAAATAGAGTGGGCCAGAAATGCCTGGGCTACTTTGAGCGCGAGAGTAGCTAAAGGCGAGACACACTTAGAAGACGCAAGAGACGTGGCGTATCAGTATTATGAGGCGCTGAGCGGCTGGGGAGCGACCTCTCTCAAGAGTCTTATCTCCGGAGGCAAGCTCTGGGAACAGATGCCGGGGCGTCTGAGGGTATACGAGTCTCAGGATGATTTGCCGCGTTATATAAGGAGCGAAGGCCCCAGAGGCGCGAGAGTATTTTACGACACCCGTGGAGATGACGACGCCTCTAACGATACCGTAATAACTTACGGTATAGAATCCCTCAGATTCAGGGAGAATCTTATCAAGTCACAACTTGAAAATTCCCGCTATTCTCACGTAGGTGTAAAGCGCGGTATGGTGGTTCTTACGAATCTCGATACCGGCGAAGACAAGATGCTTGTAGGCCAGGCCGAGATAGAGCGATATAAAAAGATTATGAGGAGAGAGGAATTGAGGAAAGGCTCGCTTGAGGCTATAAATTATAACAGAGTGACCAATAGCTTTGAGTTTGAGGAGAACGGAGACGCTTTCAGGGCTACTATTATATGGGGCTATGACGGAGCGGCCAAGAGAATAGAAAAAATAAAGAACGAATATAAGATGGCCAAGGAAGCAAGCCGTATGCTAAGGACAGGCGGGGTATTCGTGGAAGAGATGGAAAGGACTTCCGTGCAGGTAGCGGAAGATAGTCCCGAAGCCGATGTGACCGCGGCCGCGACCGAACAGAGGACCGCGGGAGTGGGGCTAAGGTCGCCCGGCGCGACAAAGGACAAATTCTTTATCACGCCTTTATGGATGAGCGACGAAGGAGAGCATATAGGCCTGAGAGGCGCTTTCAGCAAAGAGCTTATACCGAACGCTCCGAACGTTTCCCTGAGGGTAGGCGGAGACTGGTACGTCGACAGTAATTATCCGAGCATGCCTAA
>CAZEGO010000113.1:0-5506 GCA_964511955.1 uncultured Planctomycetia bacterium
TTTTTTAACCATGTCCCACGCCGGGTGTGGTACATGGTTATGGTTTAAAAAACGGGATTATTAACTGATAACCATTTATTAAATCTAACTGTATCATATATAAAGTGTTGTGTAAATAAAAAACCCGCGGATATTTTTCAATATCCGCGGGTTTTTGCTTATAACTTATTACTTAAGTCTTATCCCTGATTAATACATTCCTCCCATGCCTCCGGGCATGCCTCCTCCCGGCGGCATTGCCGGCGCGGGCTTTTCTTCTTCGGGTATATCAGAGACAAGGGCTTCCGTCATAAGGAGAAGACCGGAAACGCTTGCCGCGTTCTCAAGGGCTGTCCTCGACACCTTGGTGGGGTCGATTATACCCGCTGAGATCATGTCATCGGCCTGCTCTGTCTGTGCGTTAAAACCGTTACTGCCGGTTTTACCCCTTACTTCATTCACTATTACAGAGTCCTCCAAGCCGGCGTTTCTGATTATCTGTCTTATAGGCTCCTCGAGCGCCTTTCTGATTATATTTACGCCCACCTTTTCGTCGCCTTTTAGCTTCAGTCCGTCCAGGCACGCGACGCTTCTCAGAAACGCTACTCCGCCGCCGGGAACTATTCCTTCTTCCACGGCCGCTCGTGTTGCGTGAAGAGCGTCTTCCACTCTGGCTTTTTTCTCTTTCATCTCGGTCTCGGTAGCCGCTCCCACGTTTATCACCGCGACTCCGCCGGCTAATTTAGCCAGTCTTTCCTGAAGTTTTTCTCTGTCATAGTCCGAGTCCGTTTCCTCTGTCTGTCTTTTGATCTGCGCTATTCTTGCGTTTATATCGCTACTCTTACCGGCGCCTTCGACTATGGTGGTGTTTTCCTTATCCACCGATACTCTCTTCGCCTTACCGAGGTCGTCTATGGTTATGTTCTCGAGTTTTATCCCCAGGTCCTCGGTTATGGCTTTTCCTCCGGTAAGTACGGCGATATCTTCCAGCATGGCTTTTCTTCGGTCACCGTATCCGGGAGCTTTTACCGCGCAGCAATTAAGAGTTCCCCTGATTTTGTTAACCACTAGAGTGGCCAGCGCTTCTCCTTCTATATCCTCGGCTATTATCACGAGAGGTTTTCCCGACCTCGCGATTTTCTCGAGAAGAGGAAGAAGATCCTTCATGGCCGAAATCTTCTTTTCGTGAATAAGTATATAAGGATTATCTATAACTGCTTCCATCCTTTCCGCGTCAGTGGCGAAATAAGGAGAAAGGTATCCCTGGTCAAACTGCATACCTTCGACTACGTCAAGGGTGGTAGCCATGGATTTTGCTTCTTCCACGGTGATAACCCCGTCTTTTCCTACTTTTTCCATGGCTTCGGCTATGAGATCACCTATATTTACGTCATTATTGGCGGCTATGGAAGCTACCTGAGCTATGGCTTTTTTGTCTTTTATCGGTTTTGACATCTCTTTTTTAAGGTAATCAACTATCGCTTTTACAGCTCTGTCGATCCCTTTTTTTAAAGCCGTCGGGTTAGCTCCCGCGGTTACATTCTTTAAGCCTTCTCTGTAGATAGCCTGAGCCAGCACTGTGGCGGTGGTAGTACCGTCACCGGCCAAATCGCTTGTTTTCTCGGCCACTTCCTTGATAAGTTGGGCACCCATATTCTCATAAGGGTCTTTCAGCTCTATTTCTTTAGCCACCGAAACACCGTCTTTTGTAATAGTAGGTGAACCGAACTTCTTATCCAATATAATGTTTCGGCCTTTCGGGCCCAAAGTTACCTTTACGGCATCGGCAAGAACATCTATACCCTTTCCTATGGCGTTTCTTGCCCCTTCTTTAAAAATTATTTGTTTAGCCATTTGTTACCTCCGTTTGTTGGTTGCTTGTATTAATCAACCGCTTAATACGTATAATCTCGCGAAAATTAACTCTCGTTTACTTAATTATCGCTAAAATATCTTCTTCTCTTAATATTAAATATTCCTGCTCTTTGTCTGTAATCTCCGTACCGGCATACTTCCCAAAAAGAACCTTATCGCCTTTTTTCACCTCAAGGGTATCGATTTTCCCACTCTCAAGCACCTTGCCTTTTCCTACCGCAACTACTTCGCCTTTTTGTGGCTTTTCCTTAGCTGTATCAGGCAAAACGATTCCGCCTTTTGTCTTTTCCTCAGCCTCAAGCCTTTTTACAAGCACTCTGTCTCCTAATGGTTGTATTCCCATAATGGACACCTCCTTATTAATGGATTTAAAAGGTTTTATCAGCACTCTCACGAGAGGAGTGCTAATTTGAACTATTATAATAATCCAAACCAAAAACCTTGTCAAGAAAAAAATGATATAAATATTAAAATTTTTTTACTCATATCATTTCCGGCATAAATCCTACCCGCCGCAAGGCAGGCAGATATTCGCTAAGCATACAATCCTGCCGGGCCGAATCGTATACTTAGAAAAATTTTGTTTTTTAGCAAACACAATTGCACATTTGAGGTAATACCTAAAGTGTGCATTCCGGCTATGTTTTGACATTTCGGTAAGTGTCAAAACATATTTTTTTAAGGGATATATTATCTGGGCTCGAATGAGATTATTACGTTGAAGGTGATCTGGTATTGGTCCATGCCCTCCGGAAAAGATGGAAACGGGCTCGCGTCCCTTATGCTGTGTATGGCCATGTTTCTCAGGGTTCGATCAGCGGATGATTTTTCGTCGACCACCATTACCTGAAGCAACTGTCCGTTTGAGGCCACTATAAAGGATAAAAACACTTCCCCTTGCGCCGTTCTTTTGTTATGAGGGTAGTTTTTGTCCGCGTGCAGCCTTATCTTCTCTCTTATTGCCCTGTAATAGCTTATATAGGTAGCTTTCTTGCTCTCGTCTCTCTCTTCCTTTATCATCCTGGCGAAGCTCTTTTCTTTGGAAGCTTCCCCGGCAACGCCTGTCCTTTTGACCGGTTCTTTGTGTTTTTTTTGCTGTGGCGTGATATCTTTATTCAATATCTCCTCTTTTTTTATCTCGGGAAGTTTTTTTACCAAGGGCCGGGGCCTTCTCGGTCTTTGATTTTCTTTCTCTTTGGGCTTTTCTTTTATTTTATAATAGGATACTTTTATCCTGTCGGGCTCCGGTTTCTTCGATGGGAAATATATATGGGGAATACTGGTAAAAAAAACCGAATGGGCGAGTAGTGACACTATGAGTGCGAATTTAAAGTGCCTGTTTTCCGTCATAAAAAATATGATATCATGACATATCTATTTGTCAAACTATATAGTCGGGGCGCCGAAACGCCATATCGTAATAACGCGCCCTCCTGCACGCATGTGTCCGGAGAGCGCGTTATTCATTTACTAAAAATGATATCTCGCGCCTATCTCAAAATTTCTCATAGGGGCAGGGTAATAATCTTTTTTATTCGAACTTGAACTTTTCGCGACGTAAGAATAGTATTCTTTGTCGAGAATATTATTAACACCCGCAAAAAACTCCATATTGTGCTTTTTATAAACAAGTCTGGCGTCCAGCACGAAACAACCCTTCACTTTGCTAAGCTCGTTCCTGACATCGTTTATCGCGTATTTCTCACCCGTATATTTACCCGTGACAGATATCTTATAATCATTAAATAAACCGGCGCTAACGCCCGCATTCGCCATGTTCCTCGGGGCAAGCGGTATGTCGTTGCCGGAGTATTCACCGCCTTCGAACCTTGCCTGCTGATAAGTGTAATTCAAAAAGACGTTAAAACCGTCTACGAAATCGAGTTTAATAATACCGGACATATCGGCCTGCAACATTACCTCTGCGCCTTTTCTTTCCGTCTTGTCGTAATTCTCGTTCTGCCCCGGCGAAGGATAAGGGTTTACATATATCTCGTCCTCCAGCTTCATTATGTAGGGAGTTATACCGGCAGTAATATGATCGTTAATCTTATGCCTCACCCCGGCCTCGTACTGTATGCCTTTCTGATGCCTGAGATTTGTTTTTAAACCCGACCATGTGCTGTACCATTCGTCAGTGGCTAAAAACCTGAACGTTTCGTGCGCGTTGATATGCGCGCTTGAACCTTCGGCGTAATCATACTTTAGCCCTGCCATAAAAACGGTTTCGCTGGGCTTTTTTTTCTCATACACAACACTCGATTTTTTCTGGTCAAAAATATACTCGGCTTTCTGATATCTCATTCCGCCCGTAGCGAAAAGATTGTTTATCATCTCATATTCGGAATAACCGTAAATACCCGTTTCTTCCTTGGTAATGGTCAAATCGTCACTGCTCCATTCGCTTCCCAATATCCCGTGTTCCGTATCGTAATAATCCACGCCCAAAACAAAATTAAAATCATCTTTTCCTATCCGACCGTGATACGCGTATTTCGTGGTTATTCCTATAGTATCGATGTTATACTTGGTAGCGGTGGGAAATCCGCCGTAATAAAACCATGAATATTTGTCCTGATTTCTGTAAAAAGTGTCCAGCGAAAAAGATGCCGAATCCGTCACGTCGAACCACGGACTGGTATCCAGAGATAACTTAACGTGCCTGTCTTTTGTGGATGCAAAGTCCTTTTCGTCGGACGAGTCTCTTCTGCCGTACTGCTCAAGCTCACTGATATCATCTAATCCTCCGGGCATACCGTAATCATCTTCATGCCAGTTCGCGGTTAAATCAAAAGATGTATTTTCGTTAAGGTCATACCCTATCCTGGTATTCAGATCTTTTGTAAGCACGTCGCTGTTGGACCTGTATCCGTCGGTATCAAAATATCTGGAATAGAGGTAGTAAGACGCTCTGCCCCCGGTACCGGAAATCTCCACGCTTTCTTCCTCGGTATTATAACTGCCAAACGCCGCAGCCGCGCTGCCCGAAAAATCTCCTTTTCCTTCTTTCGTGATTATATTTATAACGCCTCCTACGGCGTTATCGCCGTAAAATACCGAACCCGCTCCTCTTATTATCTCTATCCTCTCAACCGCTTCCAGAGGTATCTGGGCAAGATCCGGACCCGCAATATCGACCGGATTAATCTTACGGCCATCCACCATAACAAGAGTATTGCTGTGCGCCGTGTCACCGAATCCCCTCATGTCTATCTTCGCGGTCTTAACAGTGCTGTTGTCATAATAATATATTCCTGGTTCTTCTTTTAATATATCCGCGACAAAATTCGCTCCCGAAGATGCTATTTTCTCCGCATCTAAGACAGTAACGTCCGAACCGATCTCATGGTCTTCCTGCGCCATCCTTGTAGGTGTGGTCACTACTATTTTTTCGAGTTGCACGCTTTTTCCCGCAGCATAAACAGGCAGAACCCATGGAACCAAAACAACAAAGACAACCAGACAAATCAAAGTTTTTTTAAGCATTTCCCCTCCCAAAAACAAAAAACTCCTACGCCCTTTCAGGCATAGGAGTCAATCCCCGATTCTTAACCCTCTATTTATCCGAAGCGAAAATATATTTCCCCACGGATCCCATAGCCCCGCCCTTCGCAGTTAGGCTATAAGTCTAATATACCGTAAGGTTTTCTGG
>CAZEGO010000114.1:0-5490 GCA_964511955.1 uncultured Planctomycetia bacterium
GGTGTATTCATAATTGACCAGAGAGGTGGTCACAAACTCGGCTCCCGCTATGGTCCGGCCTTCTGTACTGGAAGAAGTCGAACTAACTTTTGCTTCTCCGTTTATAATAACGTAGGTATCCGTCGCTGTAGTGGTATTCGTATTACCGAATACATCGATGCCTATACTAACGCTGTCACCTTCGGCGTGTTTCAGAAGGCCTATCAAAACATCTCCGTCATCGTCAATATAATTATCGGGCAACGTAGAAGGATCTTCCGTTCCGTCAGTGTACTCGTATTTTATAACGGCAGTTGACGTACTGGTGGAGCCGTCCAGAGATTCCGATACAGTAACACTGTCCATTTGTATTTTTTTGGCCTGGCCCGCGAGTATTATATAGGTATCCACCGATGTGGTTACGTATGAATTACCGAATAAATCTTCGCCCCACGTTACGCTTCCTCCCGTGGCTCCTATCAGATTGCCGTTGGCGTCATATTCATAATTCACCCATGTTTCGGAATACGTAAGGGAACCGTCCACTCCGATGGTGGTAACGGTGTCCAAATTATGGTCTTCGCCGTCGAACGAGGTACGATAAACTTTATCCCCGAAATCATTTATGGTGTAAGGTTCGGAACCTGTTATGAATATTCGGGCATCTTCTTTTGTCGGAGTTTCTGTTTCGAGTTCGCGCTCAAGCCTTTCTTCTATCACGTCAGGCGTTAATTTTTCATCGGGAGTGGTTGCGGACGGGAAAATATATTTATCTTCCATGCCGGGGGTTACGAATCCGTCCAGAGGAGAGCTTACCTGGGGAATATCCGTTTCGAAATCTATACGGTCTTCCATAGGCGGCGCTCTTTCGGCAAGTACATAGCCGCTCCATTCGGATAAAAACTCATCTATAGATACCTTATATAACCTGCCGTCCGATTCTATGACCGATACCTTTCCGTCCTCTACTCCGGTAACCACAACAGCGTGGTCGCCGCCTACGTGAGCTACAACCGGGCTTTCTATATTCTCGAGCTGTGTTCTGGTAAGATACATAGTGTTTATGTCATGTCCGTTACTCCTTGCTATCTTTTCTATGCTTGAGAATGTACTGTAAAGTATGGATGTGGTTTCGGGGCTCAGGTTGCCTTCCATTAAGTCAAGAAGTATCATATCCACCGCTATTTCTTTTATACCTATATCTATGCCCTGCCTGGCAAAAAGAAGCCCGGTAGCCCTTACGGCGCAGTTTATTATATAACTACCCATCTGAGTAAGCCATTTTACGAATTTATCGATACCGGCGAAATTTCCGAGAGTGTCTTTTATCTTATCGGGCACGACACCTGTGTCTTGCATTTTCTTTTCAAGAAAATCCCTGATAGCCTGCACTATGCTTGTGGCTGTTTTTATGCTTCTGTCCTCGGTGATCACTTTTTTCTGAAAATCCACTATGGCTATCCTGTTTCCGTATACGTCCTCGGAAATTTCGTATCCTCCCTCTATTGCAGCACCTCTTATCTCGGTCAGGACAGTGTCATCAGTCCTCAAATTGATAACCACAGGAATCTCGTCCGAATCAGCAGTTTGTATAATAAGTTTAGTGTCCTGGCTTAAATCTACTATTATATCCGGATCTCCCAGATTTTCCGATTTCATCCTGTACTTTTTATGATCTATGGGGTTTTTAAGCAAATATTTAACTATGCGGCCTTCGGAATCCGGCAAAACAAGGGAATCTATCTCGTCTCTTTCGTTAAAAGAGAAAACAGCCTGGCCTTTCAGGAGCATAGATGGAGTGAATACTCCTCCGGGTCCCGAAACCGGAGGAGGGGCGTTAGGAGAATGAGGGGCGTTAGGAGAATCGGGATCGCTCCCTATATTTCCTTTGTCGATACCGGTATCAGCCGATACGGTTACGGAATAACCAGAGCAAAAATCGGTCCCGACATACGCTTTATAGGTAGAACTAATCGTACCCGGAAGCAGGTCCAGTATATCCAGGAACGTAGGGGGGCGGGGATTATCTATAATAGCCTGAGTATGGTCTTCCTCAAAAGTATGCTTCTGAAAAAGAGCCAGTTCATTAGTGAAAGTCTTGCTCTCACCGTATGCGTAGGTCCTCTTAACATAAGGCCTGAAACCGTTTCTATATCCGTCTCTTAATCCCGCGTCCTGGGTAAAGTTTACGTGATCGTCTATAGTTCCGTACAGGGCGGAAGTGTTGGAAGAAGCCGAACCACCGGCAGCCGCGGTTGCTTCCTCAAGCATTTTATCGGCAAGGTCCTTAACATACTGCTGGCACTGTATTCCGGTACTCTTAAAATTAAATGTATTGCTCTTGAACGAGCTTATTACCTGAGTATCTCTATCAGGATTACGATATCCGGTTCTTTCCTCCGAAACCATGCCGGTATACCACATATCTGTCTCTTCATCATAATATTCCCAATGGCCATCACCCGACACTCCGGGAGTATTCTCATCTACCGGATTGTAATGTGCTACCCATCTCTCACCGTTCTCCATCCAGTATCCCTCTGCGGGATCCCAGACAGCCTCTTCTCTCCACTGGTCATCGGGTACGTCCTCACTATATGTATATTCATCCGTAACAAGATAATCTCTTGTTATAGTACTATCGAACCAGCCCTCTCTGTCAGGTGAGGTATTATTATAGGTAAGGACCGCATCTATTTTATTATTATCCCATGAAACATTCGTGTGAAGCCGTCCGTGCCTGTCTCTGTATTCGTACATACTATGGGTTACGGATTCGCCAAAATCAGTTTCAGGGATATCTGTATAGGCAAGAAGGTCGCTCGGCACCCCGCTGCCGTCATATAAGGTAGCATTATCGTATATCTCGAAATAAACAATACCGGCATCTTCTTTCCATTCCCCAAGTAGAAATGTAATGACTATAGACTCACGGCTGCTGGGCACTCCTCCGTCACTTACCTCATCATGTATAGTATAGGTAATAGCCATAGGTATACCGAAACCATAAGGGTCATACGCTATATGAATATCCACCCAATTGCCCTGGAAGTCCTGAAAAGCGTCGATATAATCCGTACCCGACTTGAACGGGTTCACCCAGGTGGTACCGTCGCCTTCGGTATAACTAAGATCGTTCCTGAAGATCTGCATTTTTCTGTCTGTAACGTCTCCGCCTATGTCTCTCTTAAGTGATATAGCCACGCTGGCCAAGCCCTCATATGACCACATTACACCGTCTATATTGTAGCTATCGCCGTCTCCGGATTCACCGACTCTTTCAATCCTGGCTTTTACTTTCTTTTTATATCCGCCGTCTTCTTCTTTTCCTACTGACCAGGCTACGTAGTCAGCACTTTTCACTCCTCTACCGTCAAAATTTTCAGCTGATATGTAAGTTTCGGCACCCGTTCCGCTGTCACTGTTATGAATAGTTATCTGAGGCCCGTTTACTCTGGTACAGCTGGTCTTTTCGTCTCCCCAAGTTCTGTAATATATATCTTTGTCGTCAAAACCGCCTGATTTTCGGTACAGCTCGAATCCGCTTCTGTCATTTTCGGAATAAACGTATAGATATGCGCCTCTGTTTTCCCTTATAAAAGTTCCCGTTTCTTCTCTGTCCCCGTCACCGCCCGACCCCGCTCCGCCTACCGTGGAAGAATACCTGCTTCCGTCGTTTCCTTCCCAATAGCAGGTATATTCTTCGACCCATTCAGATTCCCATTCTGATCCATTCCATACCCATTCCCAATGCGAAACATCGCTCCATTCTGTATCAGACGGAGCTCCGTCAGGAGGATTATCCGGCGGATCAGATTCCCAATCGTCGGGAGGATCGGAATCTCCCGTATGGGGATTTGTCGGAGATTCGTCCGGTCTGTCGTTTTCATCGTTGTAAGGAGGTTCGTCATCCGCTCCCAGTATGCCTTTCAATTCCTCTAACTCTAAGACTTCGGCTCCATCCGGAACCACAGGCGTAAGCACGTTACCTTCCCATATGCTCAGGAATTCGGATACCGTGATAGTATCTTCTACTCCGTCTTCGACGTAGGTTATAGTACCGTCATTGACGCTTTTAATTACGATATAATGGTCTCCTCCTACATGGGCTATTACAGGCTGGCTTATGGTTCTCAGCTGGCTCATGGTTATATTAACACCTTGAAGCTCCACTCCCTTGGATTTAGCCAGTTTAGCCATAGCGTACATGGAAAACTCAAGCTCTCCCATGGCAGTTTCCGGAGTTATGATGCCGGCAAGAATATCTATCATCAACGCCTTTTCCAAGATTTCCTGCTTACCTATGGAAATCCCCATACCTGTAAGCAAATTATACATCGATTCCACTGCGCAGTTTATAAGCCTGGTCGATGCCCTCCAGAGCCATCCCATAATCTTGGACAACCCCGCGCTGGTTATATCCACAAAGTCAAAACCGAATTTATCCGCTCCGGCGTTTTTTATTTTTTCCTCTTTTTCTTCCGTGCTTACCGAACCGATATAACCTTCAAAAAACCTTTGGACATTTGATATGGCCTGTCCGAGCTGGCTCGCGGGATTTACCAGGTCACCTCTCGTGACAGAGCTTATAAGTCGCGGTTGGCCGTTTATTATCTGGTAAGTGTGATCCGTATGGGTAACCGACTGGTTCCCGAAAATATCCTCTCCGGTCGTATTCGTATACCCAGAAGCCGCTATAAGTTCGCCCGTTTTTTCGTCATAGGAATATTCGTTGTAGCTTTCGGATTGATTTATAGACCCGAAGAGATCTTCCGACTCGTTTATCGATGTAGAAGAGACCCTTTTTGCCTGGCTGGCTATAATCTCGTATTCATCGGTGGTTACGGTTCGATAAGCGTTTCCGAATACATCCGAACCGGTCGTGACGGTTTCGCCTTTTGCGTCGGCCAGAAGATTATTCTCGTCATAACTGTAAGTCACAGTGCTCTCGCTGTGGGAAGCGGACCCGTCTATATTCTCATAGTCGGCTATGGAGATATTTTTGGTAAGTTTTATCTGACCGTTTATAAGCTCATATTCCTGCATGGTGCTTCCGGAGTTAGTGTTGCCGAAATCATCCTCCCCGGTAAAAATACCGTTGCCGACCGCGCTTTTTAATTTTCCGCTTTCGTCATAAGTATACGTCGTAATGTTTTCGCTGTACGAAGTGGAGCCGTCTATATTTCTCTGAGTTTCTTTCGACAGGGCGCTGGCTATATAATCATGTGCGTTGTAAGTGGCTTCCCAGTCAAGAGTGCTGACGTTACCGTAAGAATCGGTGGTGACCTGAGTATAGCTTTTGACTTTGTCGCCGTCATATTGCCCGTTCATCCAGTCAGAAGAGGATATTACGTTGCCCAGAGCGTCTTTTAAAACTTCGTGATAAGAAGTTACTTTAGCGGCTGAGTTATAATTGTCCCTGGTCGTAGACCATTCGCGTACCGTTACGGTTCCGTAGGGATCTGTTATCATTTCTTTATAGCTTAATAAAAATTTCGAGGCATTTGTGTC
>CAZEGO010000115.1:0-5479 GCA_964511955.1 uncultured Planctomycetia bacterium
AAGCGACATGACAATCTCTTGTTTCGCAATGACTTAAAGATTGATTCCCTTCGTTCGCAATGACAAAAAACAGAGTTTTGCAACAGTCTTATCAGACTACTATTATATCCTTAGCCCTGCCTGTTAATTTTTCTGTCTCCTTTTTAGTCGGTATATATTTCGCGAATTTTACCCGGTCGCATTCTTCCAGAAAATCCCTGATGTTGTCAGCCAGTTTCCTGTCTGTTTTTTTTGAGCGCATTTCCTGATAAAGCTCCCAGGTAGTCTTGTCGAGCGCCTCTATCGTCAGCTTAGACTCTATGAATTTCCTGATAATATCGGATATTCTTATATAATATTCTTTTACCCGGCCTTCTTCGATTAAATTCATGGCTAAAAGCTCTTCCAGTTCCCGGGCCGCTGTATTTCCAGGAGGCTCCGAAGGCTCCTGCGGCCGTTCCACTGTTTTTTTCCTTTTTTTTATGAATATAAATATGGCCGCGGCCAGAATGATTAAAACGACTATGAGGATAATAAGGGGCATATTCAGACCTACTTCTATATCAGCGGCCGCTTTCAGGGGCCTTATATCGTGAGGTTGTGTCCCGTTCATAATTTTTCTATTACCTTATTGTTTGATTTTTCCCCGGATATTATTCTCAATAAGCTTCTCTTTACGCCCAGCTCCTTTGAGAAAACTTCTATTATTCTCTTATTGGCTCTGCCTTTTTCGGGCGGAGTGCTGACCTTTATCTTATAGGTTCCGTCGGCCATTTTTATCACCTGCTCTTTTGCGGCGCCCGTTATAACCTTAACTCTAATCCTTTTCATCTGAACCTCTTTACACGTTTTTTAAAAAAGAGTATAAGCGGTTCTATATAAGACTTGTCCGTGGAAACCTCGACACAGTCCATGCTAACTGACCTGAAAATTTTTTCTTTTTCGCGGTCCTGAATTTTTTTTCTGCGCGCGAACTCCTCTCTTGTATACCTGTCGCCCGTATCAAGGTATCGCACTTCGCCCGTTTCCGAATCCTCCAGCTCCACAAGTCCCACGTCCGGAAGAATCCTTTCCCTTGGGTCCGAAATAGATATACCTATGATGTCGTGCCTCCTGTTTAAAATCCTGAGGAGCTTCTCGTAGCCGCAATCCAGAAAATCGGATATGAGGAAAACTACCACTCTCTTCTTAAGTACCCTGGCCATATATTCCAGGGCGCTGTTTATATCCGTCTTTTTACCCCCGGGTTTATAAAATAACAGCTCTCTTATGACCCTCAGCACGTGAAATCTGCCTTTCCGGGGCTTTATGAATTTTTCCACATGGTCGGTAAAAAGAAGGAGTCCAACTTTATCGTTGTTCCTTATGGCGCTGAAAGCTATAAGAGCTCCTATTTCGGCCATTATTTCGGATTTAGCCTTGTTCCTCGTACCAAAAAAACCTGACGCGCTCAAGTCAGCGGCCAAAACAACCGTGAGCTCTCTTTCCTCGACAAATTTTTTCACGTAAGGACGTCCGGCGCGGGCTGTCACGTTCCAGTCTATAGAACGTATATCGTCGCCCGGAACATACTCGCGCACCTCGTGAAATTCCATGCCCCTGCCCTTAAATATAGACTCGTACTTTCCGGCAAAAACATCGTTAACGAGTTTCCCTGTCCGTATCTCAATCCGTCTGACTTTTTTAAGAATCTCTTTGGGTATCATATTTTAGTTTCTGGTTCATAGTTCATAGCTCATAGTTTATAAATTTTTATATAAACTATAAGGCATGAACAATAAGCTATGAGCTAACTACGGTACCTCGATCTGGTCAAATATCCTCTTCACTATATCCTCGCTGGTCATCTCTTCGGCTTCCGCCTCATACGTTATTATGATTCTGTGTCTCAGGATATCCATACCTACTTCTTTGACGTCTTCAGGAGTGACATATCCTCTGCCGCGTATAAAAGCGTGCGCTTTACTCGCTATATTAAGACATATCGACGCCCGGGGTGAAGCGCCGAAAGCGATAAGATTTTTTATATCCATGTTGTATTCTTCGGGGGACCTCGTGCTATATATAATATCCACTATATAATCCTTTATCTTATCGTCCATATAGCTTTTGGTAACTATCTCTCTGGCCTTTATGATATCCTCCGGCGAAACCAGCGGTTTAACGGCTTCGGGTTTATGCCCCGCCATCCTTTCCATTATTTCTTTTTCCTCTTTTTTCTCCGGGTAGTTTATCTTTATTTTAAACATGAACCTGTCCACCTGAGCCTCGGGTAACGGGTATGTACCTTCCTGTTCTATGGGATTCTGCGTCGCAAGTACCAGAAAAGGGTCGTCCAGCGAAAAGGTATTTTCTCCTATAGTAACTTGTCGCTCCTGCATAGCTTCAAGCAGAGCGCTCTGCACTTTTGCCGGAGCCCTGTTTATCTCATCTGCGAGGATAAGGTTTGAGAAAATAGGTCCCTTTTTGGTGGTAAAGCCTCCGTCCTTGGGATTGTACACAAGAGTGCCCACCAGATCCGCCGGCAAAAGGTCCGGAGTGAACTGAAGGCGCTGAAAATCAGTCTGTATACATTTAGATAGAGTCCGGACCGCGAGAGTCTTGGCGAGACCCGGTACGCCTTCTATAAGTATATGACCGTCGGCTAATAACGCCATCAGAAGCCTGTCAGTCAGATATCTCTGACCTACTATTACCTTTGAAAGTTCAGAGTTTAGCTGCCGGACAAAAAGACTGGCTTCTTTTACTTTTTCGTTTATTTCCCTTATATCCTGTCCGTATCTTGAAGAAAGATCCGCCATGATCAACCCCTTTCTTTTTTACGACAAAAGGCCCTCATCAAAAAGGGGCCTCTATTTAATTGATTATTTATTTTGATTTACTTATTTCTTTTCGCAGCGTCTTTTATTTCACCGAGCCCCGCAAAATAACAGGCAAGACCTATAAGCAAAAGAACCGGAGGAACACAGCCTTTTAGGAGATTTATAAAATCATGCCTCCATATTATTATACCCGTAATGCCCAGAATAATAAACACCGCTCCACTTATCACTGTAATATATTTTCCCATATTTTGTCAAGACTCCTTGTTTTCCAATATTGCTCCAGCGCATATTGTTATCACCTTAAAAAAGCATATCGTATAATAAATAATACGGCGAATATGTATACCAGCTTGTTGACTTCCCGTGCCCTGCCCGAAAACATCTTCAGCAGAGCGTATGAGATAAAACCGAACGATATGCCCTCGGTTATACTGAAAGTCACGGGCATTATCATAATGGTAAGAAAAGCCGGTATAGACTCGGTATAATCCCTCCAGTTGATTTTCACCACGTTTATCATCATCATACTGCCCACTATAATGAGAGCCGGGGCCGTAATGGGATAAAGTGTTATGCCACCCGCCTGTTCATAACCTCCTCCTATCATTTTTACGAGCGGAAAGAAAAATAAAGACAGGAGAAAAAGACATCCCGTCACTATAGACGCAAAACCCGTCTTCCCTCCCGCCGCTATTCCTGAAACGCTCTCTATGTAACTGGTCACGGTAGTGGTGCCGAGCAGCGTTCCCTGCACCGTCCCTATGGCATCCGCGAGAAAAGCTTTATTAGCTCTCGGAAGCCTGCCGTATCTCATAAAACCACCCTGCTGACCCACTCCTATAAGTGTACCTACGGTGTCAAAAAGGTCTAAAAAGAAAAATATGAAAAGTACAGTCAGAAGGCCTATGTCCATAGCACCCAATATATCGAGCTTGAAAAGAGTAGGCTTCAACGAAGGAGGAGCGCTTACCACTCCGTGAAATTTCGCTATTCCGGTAGCTATACCTACAATTGCGGTAAGCAAAATACCCCATAAAATACCCCCTTTTATTCCTCTGGATATAAAAATACCTATTATCAGAAGGCCAAAAAGTGATACCAGTACGGGTTTTGAGGAAAGGTCGCCAAGGGCTATGAAAGTCCCGGAATGAGCCACCACTATTCCGGACCATTCAAAACCTATAAAAGCTATGAGAAGTCCTATCCCCACGGCTATGCCGTCCTTAAGGGCTCCGGGTATAGCGTTTATTATCTTTTCCCTGAAAGCGAAAGCCGCTAATACTATAAAGATAACGCCCGATATAAAATTCGCGCCCAGAGCCTTTTGCCATGAGATACCCATAGTAAGGCAAACCGTATAGACAAAAAAGAAATTATGACCCATGGCCGGAGCCAGGGCTATCGGATATTTGGCCAGTATGGCCATCAAAAAAGTAGCTACGGCGCTGGCTATACAGGTGGCCGCCATCACCGACCCGAAATCCATACCGGCCACCGACAAAACAGCCGGCTGAACGAATATGATATAAGCCATTGTCATGAAAGTGGTGGCGCCGGCCGTTATTTCCCTTTTTATATCGGTGTTGTTTTCCCTGAATCTAAAAAATCTTTCCAGCATATCAATATAAATATTTTCCAAGCTCAGACCATGTCCGAAGCCCGACTTTTCCGTCGACCTTCAGGCCCTTTATCCTCTGGAATTCTTTAATAGCCTGCGTGGTCCTGGGCCCCAGTTTCCCGTCTATACTACCCGGATCAAAGCCTGCTTTTTTCAGCGCAGCCTGTATCTCTTTTGTGGTCACGTTGGACACATCGGGTATTTCATTCCGGCTTTCATAGGCGCTTCTTACCTCTATGGGGTATTCTTCCTTTCTCCTTCTTTTCTCGTTCTCCCTCATAGTATCCTCTATCCTCATCCAGGTCCTTTTATCTACATAACCGGTGCTCTTAAGTCCCATCGACTCCTGAAATTCCTTAAGCGCGGATCGGGTCTTCGGACACATTCTGCCGTCGGTATTACCCGTATCGTAGCCTAAATCCGTCAAAACTACCTGGAGTTCGTTAATCAGGGGATTGGCTATGTCGGTACTGCCCACTATAGCTTCTTCCTCTTCCTGATATTGCACGCTCTTGGGCACTATATTGCATCCGGACATCAAAAGGACTAAGCAACATAAACAAAAAAACTTTCTCATTAAATTCCTCCCTATCGACTTCCCCAGCATATATTGTCAAAATCGCAGGAACCGCATTTTTTATTATGCCGCTCCGGCAGTTTCTCAAAACGCAGTTCTTCTATACCGGCCCACGCGTTCTTTATTATACCGGTCATCTCGTCTACCATATCGTCTGTAATATTAACTTTAAATTCGGTCGGTTCACCCTTGATTATACCATATTTCTTACTGTCCTCCGCGGCGGGTTCGACAAAAGCAAGGATCCCGTGAGTCACACGATAGTCTTTGTTTTGCCTGGTCTTATCTCTCTCGTATAAAAGTTTGTAACATACAAGCTGTCTTAAATAGTCGTCGCATTTTTCGTCTTCGAGGCTTCTGCTGTAAAATATCCCGTAAGCGTGCTTTTTGGAGTTGCCGGTCTTGTAATCCACCACTCTGACCGCGCCGGAATCCTCGTCTTCCAACTCAAGTTTATCGTATTTTCCGGTAAAAATAATA
>CAZEGO010000116.1:0-2523 GCA_964511955.1 uncultured Planctomycetia bacterium
ACCTTCTGCTTTTGTCTTCCTCCGCCGGTACTGTTTTAAAATATTCTTCCATGCTATACGCCGGATATATTACTTTAACGCCTAATTTTTTCTCGACCTGCATGAGCGCCGTCCTGCGCCTTTTGTACTCGCTGGGCGGATGGATGTTAGGATTATAATAATATCCTGATACTTCCTCGAATAATCCCCTACCGAGTTTTTCGAAAGGGTACAACGCGCAGGGGCCGCAACATATGTGTAATAATAGTCTCATAAATATAAGAATCCGAAATCCGAATATCGCACGGTAAAGGTGAATCCGGGAAAATCCGAAATAAAAAAATAAAAAAATTTATTTTTTTGGATTTTTAAACTTCGAATCTTTTTAGAATTTCGGATTTCGAATTTAGGATTTGATTAAAATAATTCTTTCTGCTTGCCTTTTTTGTATTCGATTCCCAGATGCTTATAAGCCAATTTGCTTACTTCCCTTCCTCTGGGGGTACGTTTTATAAAACCTATTTTCAATAAAAAAGGTTCTACTACATCGACAATAGTATCGCTTTCCTCATTCATGGTAGCCGCTATGGATTCTATGCCCACCGGGCCGCCGTCATAGAAATCTATTATCGCTTTAAGGACCTTGCGGTCTATATTGTCCAATCCTGCCGAGTCTATCCTGTGCGACTCCAGAGCCTTTATGGCCAGATCTTTCGAAATCCTGTCGCCGCCCTTGACATCACTGTAATCCCTAACTCTTCTCAACAACCTGTTCGCCGTCCTCGGTGTGCCTCGGGAACGGCCGGCGATCTCGCGCGCGGCGTCCCTGTCCAGCTTCACCTCCAGTATATCAGCCGAACGTTCTATTATTTTCATAAGATCCTCTGTATCGTAAAAATCCAGATGATAGAATATCCCGAATCTCCCCCTCAGAGGAGCGCTCAAAAGACCGGCCCTTGTGGTAGCCCCAATAAGCGTGAATTTTTTTAGATTAAATTTTATAGTCTTTGCGTAAGGGCCTTTGTCTATCAAAAAATCTATCTGAAAATTCTCCATGGCGGGATAGATAAACTCCTCCACGACTTTCGAGAGACGATGAATCTCGTCTATGAAAAGAATATCACCTTCCCCAAGATTGGTAAGTATGCCTATTAAATCCCCGGCCCGTTCTATGGCGGGTCCCGAGGTAGCGGTTATTTTAGCGTCCATCTCGTGCGAAATAATGTGCGCCAGGGTGGTCTTCCCCAATCCCGGGGGACCCGACAGAAGTATATGTTCCAGATGATCTTTTCTTTTCTGCGCGGCCTGGATGGCTATCTTAAGATTCTCTATAGTGTGTTTTTGACCGACGAAATTATCAAGTTTTTCCGGACGAAGAGAAATATTAACTACGGATTCTTCCTCGGTCTCCTGTCCGGATATCAACCGCTCCCTGTCGTCAGAAAATTCTTTTTCCTTGCCTTTTGTCACTTGCCCCTATCCCTGTTTTGTCTTTTGCTTGTAGACTTCGTTTAAAAGCTCTTCAGCCGTTTTTATGTCGGGATTGCGTTTTAACGCGGCCTCGATCATGTTATTGGCCTCGAATTTCTTATATTGCAACTGGGATAAAACGTCCATGGCCTCTTCTTTTATCGTTTCTTTACCCTTTACAGGGATAGCCGTACCCGCAACATTGTCCTGTATAAGTCCGAATTTACCTACTTTTCCCTGAAGCTTCGCTATTATTTCCTTGGCCCTCTGTGTTCCTATCCCCGGCAAAGATTTGAGCACCGATATATCCCCGGTATCTATAGCCTGCGATATAACGGATATGGGCATCTTAAGTGCCCTGCAGGCCGCTTTAGGGCCTATGCCGGAGACCGTGATAAATTTCTCAAAAAATTCCTTCTCTATTTCATTCAAAAAACCTATGAGAAAAGAATAACCACGGGAAGGCTCTATCTGCAGGTAATGATAGGTTACCAGGGAAAGTATTCCGTTTTCGTCTACATTACTATCGATGCAGTTCATTATGGCACCTGGTATCAAAACCTCATAACAGATGCCGTTTATATCAAGACTTACCGAATCTTCCGTCTTATTGATTACTTTGCCTGATATTTTTGCTATCATCTTAAAAGCCTTTTATCCTATTTTATTGTGCGAACATACGTTCGCGTGCGCTACAGCCAAGGCCAAAGCGTCCGTCACGTCAACCGGCTCCGGAGGTTTCTTAAGTTTAAGATAATTAGTTATAGTCCGCTGTATCTGCTGTTTTGAGGCGTGCCCTTTCCCGGTAACAGCCTTTTTTATCCTGGTAGAGGGATAATTCACCATTTCCACGGACTTTTTCTCTATAGCCAGGCATATAACCCCACGCGCGTGCCCCATTAAAATAGACGTCCTGGGATGTTTATAATGAGAATAAAGCTCTTCTATTACCGCGACATCGGGCCCGGTATCTTCTATGACCCTTATGATGTTTCCGTGAATCTCCAGGAGTCTCTTTTCAAGTTTTTTCCTGTAATCTGTCCTTATTATGCCGGCCTCCACGACTTTCATTTC
>CAZEGO010000116.1:2533-5448 GCA_964511955.1 uncultured Planctomycetia bacterium
AAATCCACAAGACCATACCCTGTAATGCTTAACCCGGGGTCAATACCCAATATACGCATGGTTTATTTCATCGCTTCGTCCGGTATGTCAAAATTCGCATAGACATTCTGGACATCATCGTGATCCTCAAAGGCCTCAACCAGGGTTAAAATATGCTTAGCGTCATTCCCCGTAAGATTGACCGTGCTCTTAGGCAACATAGTCAGCTCCGAAGCTTTCATTTCTATATTATTATCGCTAAGCGCTTTCTTGACGGGCTCGAAATCCTTGGGGTCGGTGGTGATAGTGTATATATCGTCTTCTGTCTGTATATCCTGAGCGCCTGCGTCAATAGCGATAGTCATCACATTGTCCTCGGAGGAAACTTTTTTATCTACTTCTATGTAACCCTTTTTCTCAAACATCCAGCTCACTGAACCCGCTCCCGCTACGTTACCGTTTTTCTTCGAGAATATATTTCTTATATCCGCCGTGGTCCTGTTCCTGTTGTCAGTCATGACTTCCACCATAAGAGCCACGCCTCCGGGGCCGTAACCTTCTATGGTAAACTCCTCGTAAGAAACTCCCTCCAGTTCGCCGGTGCCTTTTTTAACGGCGCGGTCAATATTATCGGCCGGCATGTTGGATTGCTTTGCCTTGTCTATAGCCGTCCTGAGCCTTGGGTTTTTGACCGGGTCGCCTCCGCCCTGACGGGCCGATACCGTTATTTCCTTTATCAATTTAGTGAATAGCTTGCCCCTTTTGGCATCGGTGGCAGCTTTTTTATGTTTAATCGATGCCCATTTTGAATGGCCTGACATTATTCCTCCTAATCTCTCAGCTTTCAGCCATCAGCTATCAGCAGCTAAAGGCTGAAAGCTGATGGCTTAGAGCTTGAATTATTTTTCTTGTTCTTCTTTCTTCTGTTCCTCGTACTTCGCTATTATACCCTGCGCTATTTTATGCGGGGTTTCCTCATAGTGAGAAAATCTCATAGTATAGGAACCGCGCCCTCCTGTCATCGATTTTAACTCAGAAGCGTATTTAAACATCTCGGAAAGCGGGACTTTGGCTTTTATGACCTGATTCTTTCTCTGAACATCCATACCGGCTATTTTACCTCTCCTTGAACTGAGATTTCCCGTAATATCGCCCATAAACTCATCGGGCACTATAACATCTACGTCCATGATAGGTTCCAATAAGGCGGGGCTGGCCTGAAGGGCAGCTTTCTTAAAGGCCCCGGAGCCCGCTATCTTAAATGCCATATCGGAAGAATCCACGTCATGGTATGAGCCGTCATAAAGAGTAACCTTTACGTCCACCACGGGATATCCAGCTATTACTCCTTTAGACATCGCTTCAACTATCCCTTTTTCAACCGCAGGGATATAGTTCTTGGGGATAGCCCCTCCTACTATCTTGTCCTGAAACTCAAAGCCTTTTCCTCTCTCAAGAGGTTCTATCTCTATCCATACGTCGCCGTATTGTCCGTGTCCGCCGGTCTGGCGTTTATATTTATTCTGCACTTTTGTCGATTTTTTTATAGTTTCTCTATAAGCTACCTTCGGCGTACCTATATCTACCTCCACGTTGAACCTTTTCTTGAGCCTGTTTATCATTATGTCCAAATGCAGGTCGCCCATCCCGGAAACAAGCATTTCCTTAGTTTGTTCATCTCTGCCTGCCACGAAAGTCTGGTCTTCGGCGGTAAGTTTATGAAGGGCACTGGATATCTTATCCTCGTCCTGACGGGTCTTTGGCTTGACCGAAAAGGACATGGCCGGCTCGGGAAAAGACACCTTCGGGAACTCGACCTGGTTCTTATCATCGGTCAAAGAGTCACCGGTATGAGTATTTTTTAGCTTGGCTATCGCCACTATATCCCCCGCAACGGCCTCGGGCACGGCTTTCTGGTCTTTTCCGAACAAAGTAATAAGCGACCCAATCCTTTCCTTTGCTCCCTGTGTTACGTTATAAAATCCTGTATCTGACTTAAGAGTTCCGGAAAATATCCTCAGTATATTAAGCTGACCCACATAGGGATCGGAAATGCTTTTAAACACCTCGGCCGCAAAAGGCCCTGCCGTTTCGGATTTTAATTCTTTTTCTTCGCCGCTCTTAGGGTCTTTTGCTTTCCTGGACGCTTTCTCATCCGGAGAAGGTAATAAATTAACTATAGCCTTAAGCACCTCCTTAGCGCCTAAATCCAAAACGGAAGCACCGCAAAAAACCGGAAAAATGTCCCCGGAAATAACACCTTTCCTGAAACCTTTCGTTATCTCTTCCGGCGTTAACTCTTTTCCGTCAAGAAACTTCTCAAGAAGATCGTCGTTTTTCTCTGCGATAACCTCTATAAGCGCCTCTCTCAGCTTCAAAGCCTTTTCCTTGTTTCCTCCGTCCAAGGAATCTATAGTCGCTTTTTCTGTCAGATCCACGACACCCTTAAAATCCGAACCATTGCCGAGAGGCATGGTAACCAGGGCACAACCCTTGCCCAGCCTTTCTTTAATATTCTTTACGGTACTCTCAAAATCTATGTTTTCTTTATTCATTTTATTAATAAAAACGATCCTGGAAAGATTATAGTCACTGGCCATTCCCCATACGCGTTCCGTGCCGACCTCTACGCCTTCGGAAGCATCCACGAGCACTATAGCGCTGTCGACAGCTCTCAAAACAGTTATGACCTCGCCTATAAAATCAGCGTAACCGGGAGTATCTATAAGATTTATGCGCTTATTGGAATGGTCAAAACTTAATACGGTTGAATTGATCGAGACCTTTCGTTCCTTCTCGTCTTCGCTATAATCGCTTACGGTGGTACCGTCTTCCACCTTTCCGAACCTGTTGGAAGCACCGGCGTTATGAACTATAGCTTCAGCCAGAATGGTTTTACCGCTTCCTGCATGAGATATTAATGCTATATTTCTTAT
>CAZEGO010000117.1:0-5413 GCA_964511955.1 uncultured Planctomycetia bacterium
TTATACAGATAGCGGATAATTACGAGGAAGAGGTAGACGTAGCCATAAGCGGGTTGACCGCGCTTTTGGAGCCGGTACTTATAGTCTTTATGGGGCTTGTGGTCGGATTCATAGTAATATCTATGTTTATGCCATTGTTTTCTCTGGCGAAATTGATAGGATAATCAAGGGATAAGAGACATGGGACACGGGAGATGGAAAAGTAAGAATGGGTTTTCACTTTTGGAACTTATTATCGCTATCGCGGTTCTCGCTATAGGGCTGGTAGGAGTGTTGCAGATATTCCCGGTGGGTCTAAGGGCTTCCTTAAGGGCCGGTATGGTGACCAAGGCCGCTTTTTTGGCCAAAAATAAGACCGAAGAAGTTAAGATGTCCGGATTCGATGCCATAACCGAACTGCCTCCTAAAATACCGCTTTCCGGAAGCGACGGTGATTTCGATTGGGATATATCTATAGAAAAAATCAATCTGGAAGGTCTTGAGTCCGATGGAAACACGCGAAAAATCACCGTAAGAATAAGCTGGGAAGAAAGAAACAGGACCCGCTCGGAAGAATTTATTACATATGTTACTAAAGAATAGCGCACCATCAACTCAGCGTACAAGTGCACAAGTGCACAAGTGCACAAGTGAAAGAAATAATACTTATGCAGTGAAAAAGGGTTTTACTCTGGTCGAAATACTTATTTCCCTGGCCATCCTCGCCATGATAGTTGTGTCCACTTTTACGATATTCAGGAGTTCAGCCAAATCCTGGCAGAAAGGTGAATCCCGGAGCGAGCGTTATAATAGCGCCCGTATAGCCATAGGTAAAATGAGCAGGGAGATTTCGCAGGCCGTACTGAATAAAAATACACCGGCTAAGTTTATAGGTACCAGGGAAGACGTGAGTTTTATATCCTTTGTTTCCGGACGCTCAGGGGTTTTCGACCTGGCTGAGATAGAATACTGGATAGACGGGGATCAGAATTTTTTGATGCGTAACGAAGACCTTAACCCGGATTATGATTTTTCGACCCAGGATAACAGTGATATACTCGCCGATAACATATCAGAATTGGAATTTTCGTATTATGACGGTATAGTCTGGAACGAGAGCTGGGACTCGGAGGAAAAGGGTAAAGAGACAGACGATGGGGATCGGGGTATCTTACCGAAGGCTATAAAGATAAAGATAAAGGTCCGAGATAAAAAAGGCGAAGGAAGCGAAACTTTCGAGGTAATGACCCGCCTGAAGACAGCATGAAATCAGGGATATGAGACCTGCCTACCGGCAAGGCAGGCAGGGGGCAAGGGACTGGGATAAGATTTATCAATTATCCGTTTTGTTGCTTGGTTAAAGATATGAAGATAGGTATCATAGGACCGCCTCAGAGCGGTAAGACTACCATGTTCAGAGTACTGCTTCAGTCGGATATATCCGGTAATATTGGAGTGTCTAAAATTTTAGACAGCCGCATAGGCAGTATAGCCGAGTCTTTTTCTTCAAAAAAGAGAACCTATCCCGAACATATGTTTGTTGACCTGGGCAATCTATCGGGATATAACAAAAAAAACCTTTCGGAGTTACACGATATAGATTTATTCGTATGCGTAACAGGAGCTTTTTTCAGTCAGAAGCCTGAGGAGGACCTGCGTTCCTGTTTTACCGATATGATAATTTCCGATATCGAGCTGGTAGAGAACAGGATAGAAAGGATAAAAAAAGAAGGTGCTAAGGGAAGTTCCGGCCGGGAACTCGAGATATTGGAAAAATGCCAGTCAGTATTATCAGAAGAGAGATTTTTGCGGGATTCCGGCATAACGCCTGATGAAATAAAACTACTGTCCGGCCTCACGCTGCTGACCCTAAAACCTTTGATAGCCGTCGTTAATGTGCCGGACGACATTTCATCCGATGTAAAACAAAAAATAGAGTCCACCCGGGATTACTGCCTTTCGAAGGATTTACCCTTTTTTAAATTTTTCGGTAAAACCGAGGAAGAATTGATAGCTCTGGAGGAAAAAGAGAAAAAAGACTTTCTGGAAGAACTCGGGGATGATTATAACTTCAGGGAAAAGCTAGGACGTTTAATCAATAAGAGCCTTAACCTGATTACTTTTTTTACCGCGGGCGACAAAGAAGCCAGAGGGTGGTTTTTAAAGTCGGGCTTGCCAGCCGTGGAGGCAGCTGGTAAAATACATTCTGACATAAAGAGGGGCTTTATAAGAGCGGAGACTTTTCATTTCGAGGATCTGGTCAAATACGGCACATTGGCTAAAATCAGGGAAGCCGGCCTTTTAAGGCTGGAGGGTAAAGAATATATAGTCAAAGACGGGGACGTGCTTACGTTTAGATTTAATATATAATAAATTCGAAACACGAAATCCGAAATTCGAAACAAATTCAAAATTTAAAATTCGCAACAAAGAAACAATATTTTTTCGTATTTCGGGTAATCCTTTGTTCGTTTCGGATTTCGATATTCGGATTTCGGATTTAATTTAAAAGGAGGTTCCATGAGAAAAATTAAACGTGCTCTTATTAGTGTATCGGATAAGACGGGGTTGGATGAATTTGTTAAGGGCCTGGCCGCGTTCGGGGTCGAAATTCTTTCCACCGGCGGGACGGCTAAGCGCATAAAGGATTTAGGTATAAACGTGAGATCCGTTTCAGATTATACGGGTTTTCCCGAGATGCTGGACGGGAGAGTGAAAACTCTTCACCCCAAGATACACGGAGGTCTTTTGTCTCTGAGAGACAATAAGGATCATATGGAGCAGGTGGCTAAATACGGAATAGAGCTCATAGATATGGTGGTGGTAAACCTGTATCCCTTTGAGAAAACAGTCGCCAAGGAAGGCGTTAAATTCGAGGAGGCTATAGAGAATATCGACATAGGAGGGCCTAGTATGCTCAGGTCGGCCGCCAAGAATTTTAAGGACGTGGCGGTAATATGCAATGTCGATAGTTATAAAGAAGTGCTTGAGGATATGAAGAGAAACAAAGGCTCTATATCCCAAGGTTTACATGTGAATCTAGCTGTGGAGGTCTTTAACAAGACCTGGCAGTATGACAGGGCGATATATGAGTATCTTAAGCGACAAGCGAAAAGGGAAAAGGGAAAAGGCAAAGGATTTTCTCAAAATTTAAACTTAAATTTTGAGAAAATACAGGATTTGCGTTACGGGGAGAACCCTCATCAGAAAGCGGCGTTTTATCGCGATAATAGCGTCAAGCCGGTGGGTATAAGCAATGCCCGGCAGCTGCACGGGAAAGAGCTTTCTTTTAACAATATAATAGATTTAGACGCCGCTCTTGAAATAGTGAAAAATTTCGATAAACCCGCGGCCAGCGTCATAAAACATACGAATCCCTGCGGAGCGGCTCAGGCAGATACGCTGGAGAAAGCCTATATAGACGCGTTGGACTGCGACAGGATATCCGCATTTGGCAGTATAGTAGGGCTCAACCGAAAAGTCGACGAAGCTACGGCCGGAGCTATTCTATCAGCCGGATTCACGGAGTGTGTCATAGCTCCGGCGTACGAAGAGGCGGCTTTAAGGCTTTTTAAAGAAAAGAAAAATTTGAGGATAATAGAAACCGGGGAAATAAAAGGAGTCGAAAAAGATTACGATTTAAAGAAAGTGGTTGGCGGCCTTCTCATACAGGATAGCGATATATTGGGTATAAACACTAATGAATTGAAGACAGTAACCAGAAAAAAACCTACTAATGAGGAGATAGAGTCGCTCATTTTCGGATGGAAGGTCATAAGACACGTGAGATCCAACGCTATATTGTTAAGCAAGGGCACAAAGACCGTCGGGGTAGGCGCGGGACAGATGTCACGTGTGGATTCCATGATAATAGCCATAAGAAAATCCGCGGGCAGGTGCGAAGGTTCTACGTGTGCGAGCGACGCGTTTTTTCCGAAACCCGACGCCATAGAGGAAGCCGCGAAGGCGGGTATTACAAGTATAATACAGCCGGGAGGTTCAGTTAAAGATGCTGACGTGATAAAGGCATGCGATGGTGCGGGTATAAGTATGGTATTTACGGGAGCGAGGCATTTTAAGCATTAGTTCAGGGACAAGCAAAAAGGGACAAGAGATAAGGATAAATTCATAGGGCACTGTATACAGTGCCCTATGAATTTTTACAGCCAATGAACTATATAGAAACGGTTGAATACATCGATTCATTTATCAATTTTGAGAAGATTCCGAGGTATAACTATTCTTCGAGTTTTAATCTTGACAGGATGCGCGCTTTTCTATGGGCGCTCGGAAACCCGCACAAAGACCTTAAGACGGTACATATAGCCGGTTCCAAAGGTAAAGGGTCCGTGTGTGTTATGATAGCTCTCCTTCTTGCATCCGCGGGCCATAAAACAGGCCTTTATACCTCTCCGCATCTTTTTGACGCAAGGGAGAGAGTCAGAATTTTAGCGGCAAGGGGTCTGCCTATCGGCAAGGCAGGCAAGCGACAGGGGGCAAGGGGTTTTAAGGGAGTTATAAGCGAGAAAGATTTTGTTGTTCTTGTTAAAAAAATCAGACCTGTTGCTGAAAGATTCAGGGATCATGAGGAATTTGGGGGTCTTTCCTTTTTTGAGTTTTTTACCGCAATCGCATTTTTATATTTTAAGAAACAGAAAGTGGATTATGCCGTTTTGGAAACCGGGCTTGGGGGAAGGCTTGACGCCACGAATGTCGTTGAGCCCCTGGTTTGCGGTATAACAAGTATCAGTCTTGAGCATACCGATAAACTGGGAGATTCATTGAAATCCATAGCGTATGAGAAAGCGGGTATTATAAAAAAAAGTAATGTTTTTATCTCAAGTCAGGAGGAAGAAGTAAGGGGCGTGATAAAATGCGTCTGTGATGATAAAAGAGTGGAGTTATGCGAAATAGGCGGGGATATAAGCTATTGCATCAAAAAATCAGACAGTAAAGCTCAGATATTCGATCTTAGCTTATATGGCAGTTTATATCGAGATTTAGAATTGAATTTATCGGGAGAGCATCAGGTAGAGAACGCCTCTCTTGCTATATCGATAGTGAACTATCTTAATATTGACATAACAGAGGAAGGCATCAGGAAGACTCTTGCGAACGTATACTGGCCGGGGAGATTCCAGGCAGTAGGTGAAAAACCCTTTATGATACTGGACGGAGCGCAAAATGTAGCCAGTATCGAGACTTGCTTAAAGACCATAAAAAAATTATTCCAATATCAAAAACTGATATGCGTGCTAGGCATGCTTAGAGACAAAGACATAAAAGGTGTGGCGGAATATCTTGATAGTAATTGCGACAGCGTCATTCTGACTAGACCGGATATATCCCGAGCCGTGGAGCCGCAAGAATTAAAAAAAAATTTTTATAGACCCGACGTACTGATAAGTGATAATGTAAAAGATGCCGTAGAAAC
>CAZEGO010000118.1:0-5399 GCA_964511955.1 uncultured Planctomycetia bacterium
AAAGCGGACATTTCTATTTTGGTATAATAGGACATTACCATTTTGGGATGACAGTTTTTATTGCTAATCATGCTGTTTTTTTATAAAATTATATCAGGAAAGGAGTATTTTATGGATAAAAAGGCTATTATAGTACTTGCGGAAGGATTCGAAGAAATAGAAGCCGTCAGCGTAATAGATGTATTGAGAAGAGCGGATATAGAAATCTTTATTGCGGGCCTGGAAGACATGAACCCTCAGGGTTCACACGGGATAACCGTAGGAGCGGATAAACTATTAGAAGAATGTGACGACAGGTATGACGCCGTAATATTCCCCGGAGGCATGCCCGGCGCCGCGCATCTGGGTGCTTCCGAAAAAGTAAAAGAAATGATACAAAAAGCCGATAGCGAAAACAAAATCATAGCCGCCATATGCGCCTCCCCGGCTCTGGTCCTGGCTCCTTCGGGAATCCTGAAAAACAGAAAAGCTACCTGTTTTCCCGGCATGCAGAAAAATTTCGATCCCGATACGTCTTTCTCGGAAGAAAAAGTCGTGATAGACGGTAACATCATCACCAGCAGAGGTCCGGGCACGGCTATACTTTTCGCGCTTGCCGTAATAGAAAAACTTATAGGGAAAGAAAGATCCGATAAGGTAAGGAAAGCTACTCTGGCGGGGTAAATTAATTTATCTTGCCGAACGTCTCATATCTTTTTCGTCGTAAATCTCCCCGAATAACTCCTCGAGGACATCCTCCATTGAGACAATGCCTATATTTTTTCTGTATTTATCCCTGACGATAAAAAGATGCTGGTGATAGGCCTGGAATTTCGTAAGCAGGTCATCGGCTCTTTCGTTCTCATTAACGAAAATAGGCCTGAACATCAGCTCTCTGACTTTAACTCCGTAATTATCCCGGGCTATTTCCTTTAGAAGCGCTCTTTGCTGGACTATGCCCACGATATCGGAGAACTTTTTGTCATAGACCGCTATCCTGCTGTATTGAGAATCCAGTATGGATTCCTTTAGTTCCGCCAGTGTCCTGTCGGCGGGAAGCGCGTAAATCTTATCCATGGGCCTCATGATGTGAACAGCCCTGAGGTCATTTAATTTAAACACCTGATTGCACAGTTTTTCCTCGTCTACTTCAACCGTGCCGACGGCCCTTCCGAGCTTCAACATGGCTTTTATCTCTTCTTCCGTCACTTTGGGCGCGGCGGCGCCTTTCCTGAAAACCTTCGTGGTCATTATCAGTAAATACACGGCCGGCCTGAAAAACCATATTAAACCCCTTAATATTTTAGCCCCGGCAAGAGATACGCCGACTCTGTGATGCTCTCCTATCGTTTTAGGTATAACCTCTGAAATAACTATTATCAGAAGGGTCAGGAAGGCCGAGGATATGCCCAGCCATCTGTTTCCGAATATCTCTATTACTTTATGACCCACAAATATGGAACCTACTATATTTATCGAATTATTTATTATAACTATTGTAGCTATTGCGAAATGTATGTTTTCTTTTACGTACAGCAGGTCTATTGACCCTTTCTTTTTCTGGTCGTACAGCATCCTTGCCTTCACCAGAGGAAGGCTGAGAACCGCCGCTTCCGTCATAGAGCACAGACCGGAAAAAAACAAAACCGCTACTATCAAAACAAAAAGCCCTATCATACCGTAACCTTTACGTATTTTAACAAATCCAAACCTATCTTATCGCACATCTCCTTCAATTTGCCCATCGGTAGCCCCAATACGTTAAAATAAGAACCTCTTATGTCGTCAAATATAAAAGAACCCGCCCCCTCTATCGAAAAACCTCCGGCCTTATCGTAAGGACCCATAAGCTCAAAATAACGGGATATCTCATCTTTTTTTATTTTCTTTGTCCTTACAAGGGACATTTCGTAATCCATTATTATTTTGCTTTTTTTTACTTCCACGACGCATAATCCCGTATAAACATTTACGGTTTTACCTGACATATTTTTGAGCATGCCACGGGCATGTTTTTTATCCTTCGGCTTGCCTATTATTTTTTTTTCCAAAAGAACCACCGTGTCGGCTCCTATTATATAACCATGCCTGACCTTCTTAAGGGCACTCACTGCTTTTATGCACGCGTTCAGTATGCACAATCTTTCCGGAAGCTTGCCGACGGAAATTTCATCGGCCGCCGTAGCTACAACCTTATGTTTTATGCCGCAGGATTCCAATATTTGAGATCTTCTCCTGGAAGCGGATGCAAGAATAATATCCATAAATCTACTTATCGAATATATAGCCTGTCAGCTTATATATCAATTTCGCCGCGGTGAAATCGGCGTATTCCAGACCTTTTTTTGGGCATAACTCCACGACGTCAAAAGCTACCACTCTCCTGTCTTCCATTATATCTTTTATACAGGACAAGAGGTCATACCACCCCATACCGCCCGGTTCGGGCGTGCCGACCGACGGCATAACCGACGGGTCCAATACATCCAGGTCTATACTTATATAGATGTTTTTCGAAAGCGCTTTTTTTGCTTTAACGGACCAGTTTTTATCTCTAATCATTTCTCGTATCGAAAATATTTTTATTCTCTTCCTGTTTATAAACAACTTTTCTTCCAGGCTCATACTCCTTATTCCCGCTCCAACGATCGGGGCTATTTCTTCAAGCCGTCTCGCTACGCAGGCGTGATTATACCGCGAACCTTTATATTTGTCCCTCAGGTCGGCATGGGAATCAAAGTACAAAACCGAAATATCGGAATAGGCCTCTTGTGCCGCTTTTACGGCGCCTATCGTAACGCTGTGTTCCCCGCCTATAATAATGGGGAGTCTTTTCTCTTTCAGCACCCCTGCTGTAGCCTTCCTGACCTTTTCGATCATTTTGCGGGAAGTAATATTCCTTACTTTCAATCCGGGAAGCGTAGCGATGCCTACGGAGCTTGTTTCTCGGTTCAGCTCCTCGTCAAAAAGTTCCAGATTGTCGGAAGCCTTAATTATGGCTCGTGGACCCTTATCCGTACCTTTTATATAGGATACGGTCTTTCCGTAAGGCACAAGTATTATTATCGCTTTGGAGTTTTCGAAAGGGATTCGTTGATTGTCGCTGCCGCAGAATTTTAACATGATTCCAAAATATATCTGAAAATAAGAGGCGCTACAATACTGGCATCGGATTCGATAACAAACTTAGGAGTATCTATGTCCAGTTTTTCCCATGTGATTTTCTCGTTGGGAACCGCACCACTGTAAGAACCGTATGACGTAGTAGAATCGCTTATCTGACAAAAATATCCCCAGAGTTTACAGTCTTTTTCCATGTCCTGGCGTATGAGGGGGGCTACGCATATCGGAAAATCACCCGCTATCCCTCCTCCTATCTGGAAAAATCCCACCGAAGATTCTTTTGTGTTTTTCATATACCAGTCTATGAGAAAGTCCATCTGTTCCAATCCGCTCTTTATAAAATCCAAGCGACTGACTTTCCCAAGCTTGTAATCTGCTACTACGCCGTTGGCCGAAGTCGAGTCTTCCCATCCCGGAGTGAAAACGGGGATGTCTTTCTCGCAGCAAGCCACTACCCAGCTCTCTCGGGGGTCTATCTGATAAAATTCCTCCAATTCGCCGCTTTTTATCAATTTATAAAAATATTCGTAAGGAAAATAACTTTTCCCCTCTTTATCTGCTTTTTGGAACAAAGGAAAAATTTTCCGCCCGATTTTTCTTATAGCCTCCTCTTCCGGTATACAGGTATCCGTAACACGGTTAAGTTTTTTCTTCCTGAGCTCGAGCTCCTCTTCTTTTGAAAGATCCCTGTAATGCGGTATTCTCCTGTAATCTTTGTGAGCCACAAGATTAAATATGTCTTCTTCCAAGTTGGCCGCGGTACATGAGACCGCATGGATTTTATCTCTCCTGACAAGCTCTCCGAGCGTAAGCCCTATCTCGCCGGTACTCATGGCGCCCGCAAGAGCCAGAAACATCTTGCCGCCTTTCTTGTCGTGCGCAAGCCATCCTTCCGAAGCGTCAACTATTGCGGCGGCGTTGAAATGCCTGAAGTTCTTCTTTATGAAATCTTTGACACTCATAAAACCATTATAATATGATATAGGTTACATTAAAAGGTAATTCTTGTTTAATCCGCCCTTCCCGCCAAAGCACTGCCAGCCGGCGGGCCGGCAGAAACGATCTTATTCAAAAAATAATATCGATCCCACGTCATAAAGAGGGCCGTCATATAATTCTACGACCGATTTCCCCGATTTTTTCACAAAATCTTTTATGCTCTCACCGTCGGGATGCTCTCTCAGTCTTCCGGCAAAAAGAACTTTATCCCCGTCAATGCCGCTTGCCCCTCCTATGAAACCCGTATCATATCCCGGTAATTTTACATGTCCGGGTCTAATCAAAAGAGTTACTCCCCCCGATCGTTCCCACGCTTTCCTTATGCCTTTATCGGAAGTAATAATATCTTTATCGTCTACGGGTACTATAGAGCATTTTACATAACCCTGTTTTACTCTTATCTGTCTGCCTTTGAGATTTTGGATGTTTTTTTCTATTTTTCCGGAGTACCGTATGATCTTTTTTCCGATGGCACAGGCATTGTACAGGATATTGTTAGGATAGTTTCCCGACACCACGGGTGTTCCTTTTTTACAGATATACCCGTTTTTACGTAAAAGTCCGGCTATATCATCGAGTACAGGTTCGTACACCACTTTTCTTCCGTAACGAAAAATAAGCATATCCGGATGAGATCGTACGGCTTTTTGAAGTTCTGGATGCGGCCTTATCTCGCTTATATAATAACCCATTTTTACGAGCTTTCGTCTGCCTTCTTCGGGCATCCGCGGGTCTAAAAGCGCTATTTTTTTTCTTATGTCTTTTACGCTGAAATCATGGCTTTTCTTTAATACGAGAGGCGCTCTGAAATAATTTTCCATAAATCTTTTTTCCCTGCCCTTGTGGCCGGATATAAGATTAAAAACAGCCGCGGGAGCGCGCACCTCTATGCGCGCGCGGTTTTCGAGGTTTCTATGTTTTACCAGTCTTATTATTTTCAGACGAGTCTGCCTGCTCCTTGCCATTTCGCCGAAAGCGTGATGGTATGGTCCGGCAATCATGGAGCTTCCGGAGGACAACTCCCGCGAGGGATGAAGACCTATCCTTATAACCTTTACGCCCGCTTTCTCGAAAATATCCGCGATCTCGGCTGACTGCCTCACGGCTTCCTCGAGTTCCAGCGGCCGGTATTTTTTATTTTCGTAAAGCTTTGCGAGCTTCGTTCCTTTTATGACGAGGGTCGGGTATATTCTGGCGGTCTCGGGTTTAAGTTTAACCAGCTCCTTAGCTGTTTTTTTTGATTTGCCGGCAGTGTCACCCGGGAGACCTATCATTATCTGCACCCCTAACGTGAGGCC
>CAZEGO010000119.1:0-5374 GCA_964511955.1 uncultured Planctomycetia bacterium
TTTTTGTATAACCGGTCTTGCCCGACATCAGGTAGTCGTTTTCCTTCCACAGCGTCTTATTGTGATTCTTAAGTTTTATTTCCCTGCCGCCGTTAAGTTCGTGTATAACATCTGTCTTCATTTTCATTATTCCCGTAATTTCCCTGTATTTCATGGCTTCCCTCACTATAATTGCCATGTCATAGACGGTACTGTATTGCCCCTCATGAGGCAGCCCGTTTGAGTTTTTAAAAAGGGTATTTCTGGCGCCTATTTCAAAAGCCGTTTTATTCATCATATCCGCGAATTTCTCTTCTGTCCCGGCCACGCTTTCCGCCAGTGCCACGCTCGCATCATTCCCGGAACTGAGAAGAATCGCCTTCAATAGATCTCTTCTCGGGTATTCTTCTCCCTCTTTTATGTATATTTTGGACGGTTCCATCGATTCCGCTTTCGCACTTACGCATACCCTGGAGTCGAGATTACCCTGTTTGATTACTACCAGAGCAGTCATTATCTTGGTCGTGCTGGCCGGCGGAAGCTTCTCGTGAATGTTTTTACCGTATATCACTTTCCCCGTATAAGGATACATTACTATCGCTCCCCCGGCGGACACGATCGTATCCTGAGCCGTAGATAACGGACAACTAGAAAATAATAATACAAAAAATAAAACTGAGGATATAAAAAAACGCTTATTCATGCATTCGGCGGGTTTCTTCGGAGACGTCTTTTAACGCGTTTTTGGCTCGTTGTAGTTCTATGTATAGCCTGTTAGTTATGTCCAGGTGTTTATGCGACAAAAGGGCAAAGGCCATAAAAGAAAGGGCCAGTAAAAATAAGAATACATTGACTTTGGTCTGCAGAACGAAATAGACCAGAAAAAAAACACCCATTATTATAAAATACCTGTTTACTCTTGCCACCACGCTTATAAAAAGCTCTTCCTTTTTTAAATCTTCCATGTTCACTCTCCGTGGAATTTATTGGTAATAGGCATACGCCTGTCCTTCCCGAAAGCCTTGGGAGTTATTTTTATACCCGGAGGAGACTGGCGCCTTTTGTATTCGCTGAAATCTATCATTCTCGCTACCTTTTTAACGACATCCCTGTTCCCTGTTTTTTTGGCCATAAAGCCGATCGATTTATTCTCTTCCACGTACATATCCACTATTTTATCTACTATATCGTAAGGAGGAAGGCTATCCTGGTCCTTTTGGCCGGGTTTAAGCTCCGCCGAAGGCGCCCTTTGTATCACGCTCTCCGGTATAACTTCCCTGTTTTCTTTTCTGTTCACGTATTCTGACAGCTTATAAACAGTATTCTTAGTAAGGTCCCTGATGACTGCAAATCCTCCAACCATATCACCGTATAACGTGCAATAACCTACACTGGCTTCGCTCTTGTTGCCGGTATTAAGGACAAGATATCCGAATTTGTTGGAAAAGGCCATAAGGATATTCCCTCTTATGCGAGCCTGGATATTTTCCTCGGCAATATCTTCGGGCATGCCCGCGAAATGAGGCGCAAGGCTTTCGTTATAACTGTCAAATATAGAATCCACCGGTACCGTGGTAAATCTTATGCCCAGATTGCCTGCTATTTTTCGGGAATCATCCTGTGTTTCCTTCGAGGAATACCTGGAAGGCATCGAAAGCGCCAGGACATTGGCTCTTCCCAGGGCGTCTTTAGCGATGCACGCCGACAGTGCCGAATCTATTCCGCCGGAAAGCCCCAGTACGGCTTTGTTAAAACCGTTTTTTCTGATAAAATCGCGCGTCCCGAGCACCAGAGCCGAGTATATTTCTTCAAGCCGTCCCGGTTCTTTTCTTATGTTCGGTTTCGAAGAGCATTTTCCATTTGCATCTATATCCGTGAAAAATAACTCCTCCTTAAAAGCCGACGCCATGACCGTAAGCGTTCCTTTACTGTCCAAAACCACGCTTCTTCCGTCGAAAATCAACTCATCCTGCCCCCCCACCAGGTTACAATAAATAACAGGCAATTTATATTTCCGGGCTTTACCCCTTAAAACCTTCATCCTTTCCCTGTTCTTGCCAATATAATAAGGAGAAGCCGATATATTTATCAGGAAATCCGCCTTACCGTATGTCTTCTTCTGCCCGGCATTTTCCTCTTTCCAGATGTCCTCGCATATACTTAGAGCAAACGCTGCGCTGTCGGATTTATAAAGAAGGCTCCTGTCTCCGGATTCGAAATACCTCTTCTCGTCGAACACACCGTAATTAGGCAGTTTTATTTTATTATAGACGTGTTTAATTTTTTTATCTTCTATTACCGCGGCACTGTTATAAACCTTGCTTTTTTCGGAATTTATAAACCCTATTACGGCCGCTATTCCCCTGGCCTGTCCCGTGATCTCATTAAGGGCTTTTATGTTCTGTTTGACAAAATAAGGTTTTAAAATCAGGTCTTCGGGCGGGTATCCCGTTACGGCAAGCTCCGGAAAGATTATAATATCCGTTTTTTTGCCGATAGCCTCTTTTATGCAGAAAATTATCTTATCTCTGTTGCCGGATATGTCGCCTACGATAGTATTTATCTGAGCTATGGCTATTCTGGGCATTTTATATCTGTTATATCTGTTTACTTTACTTTGCCATTATGTTATCTCGTGTTATAATATTATAAAGAGATTTTATCATACTTAAGTGGAATAGGCAAACATGTATAAAATACAGTTATTACTTATATGCTTTATGCTTTCAGTATCCTTAAACGGTTATGTCGCGGCCGCGGAGGTCCAGAAAAAAGATAAAAACAAAGACGGTAATCCCGATTTATGGATATATTTCGACGATAATAATAGGCCTCTTAAAATAGAAAGCGACAGAAATTACGACGGCGATCTGGACATGTGGATTAACTACGACAAAAAAGGCCGGAAGATTATGGAAGTGGACTTGAATTTCGACGGTAAGCCCGACATGCATTCGGAATATTCCTACGGTCAAAAAACCCTGATGGAAATAGACGCAGACTATGACGGAAAGCTTGATCAAAGAAACTTATACAATAACGGGAAAATAATAAAAATGGAAAAAGACTCTGACTCCGACGGTAAATTAGAGGTTATATTCGACAGAAGCAATTACCAGACAAAGGAAAACATCATCTCAATAGAAAAAGACCTATCACCACAAAGATAACTCCTCCGGCTTTAGCCGGGGTAAAAGTCTCGCCCAAAAATATCAGACCCAAGATAAAAGAAACAAGCGGATATATGCCTGCTATAGGGACAACCTTGGAAGCCTCTCCGAGTTTAAGCGCGTTATAAAAAAACATCTGCCCTATAATACTGGCCATAAACCCTCCGAGAGCCAGTAAAGCTATGGTCTTGGGATCGGCCTTTAGAGCCACCCGAAGGGCGCTATTATTAAAAACCGCGAGCATAAGCAGGCCCGTAATCACCCCACACGACCTTAACAAAAGCCCGGCTAACGGCTGAATCCTCGAAACCCCGACTTTCTCTATTATAGGAACAATCCCCCAGACAAATGCGGTCATAAGAGCGAATATAAAAGCTTTCATGATAATCTCCTCTCTTTAATCATTCTGTCATTTTACGAAAACAAAAAACCCGGAACCTCGCATCCCGGCTATCGTCGGGACGACTATAATATAGTATACAAAAAAACCTTCCATTACACCATAATTCTCTTTATAATATAGTCATGTTTAAAGCCGGAAAGATTTCCATTATAGGAAGGCCGAACGTAGGGAAGTCAACTTTGCTGAACTCTCTCGTAAAAGAGAAGGTCTGCATAATATCTCGCCGCCCCGAAACCACCCGCGATAACATACAGGGAATAATATCCGGGAAAGACTTCCAGATGGTTTTCATTGACACTCCAGGCATCCACAGGCCAAAGAATATTCTGGGTAAAAATATGGTAAGAAGAGCAACCTCTACCCTGTTGGAAACGGATATAGGCCTTGTTTTAATAGAAGCCGATAAAGGCATTACCTCCGAGGACATAAGAATATTCGATCAGATATTGCCTTCCAAAACAAATTTACTGATAATAAATAAAATAGATAAAACAGACAGGCGTTTTCTGCTTCCCATAATAGAAAAAGCTCAAAAATACTCCTTTAAGGAAACAATACCCATATCTGCTCTGAAAGAAGACGGTACGGGGATAGTATTCGACAGGATAATGGAAAATCTTCCCGAAGGATTCCCATTCTTCCCGGAAGACCAGCTAAGCGATAAAAACGAAAGCTTCTTTGTCAGGGAAATCATCCGTGAGAAAACGCTGGAACTGACACGTCAGGAAGTTCCACACTCTATCGCCGTAAATGTCGAGGAAATGAAAGAAAAAAAAGACAAATCCGGAAAAGATCTATACTCAATACAGGCCCACATATATACCGAGCGGCCCAGCCAGAAATCCATAATCATAGGTAAAAACGGAACCATGCTGAAAAAAATAGGCACGGAATCCAGAAAAGACATCGAAGGTTTTTTAAGAAAGAAAGTATACTTGGGTCTGTGGGTTAAAGTGCAGAAAAACTGGAGAAAAAACCCGGCTTTTTTAAAAGATTTGGGGTATTAATCCGAAAGGTAATATTTTTTAACCAAATCCTCATTTTTTAATATGCTATCCGTTGAGTCATAAGCCGCTATCATTCCTTTATCCATAACGATTGTTTTATCGCACACCGAACGTATCATTCTCGTGTCATGAGTCGCTATAACCTTTGTAACCGTTAGATTCCTCAAAAAATCCACAAATTCCTTCCTGTGCCTCGGGTCCAGGTTCCCGGTCGGCTCGTCAAAAACCACTATTTCGGGAGTCATGGATAATATAGTAGCCAATGATATCCTCTTTTTTTCTCCATAACTAAGGTGATGGCTTATTCGCTGTTTATATGCTTTCATATCAACGGCCTCGAGAGCCTTGTCTACCTTTTCCTCTATTTTCTCCCGAGGTACACCCATATGCAGAGGGCCGAAAGCCACATCCTCAAATACGGTAGGCATAAAAAGTTGATCCTCGGGATCCTGGAACACAACGCCCACCTTCTGCCTTATGGCAGGAAGGTTTTTCTGATTCACCGGCAAGCCGCATATTTCTATCGATTTCCCGTCCATCAAGATGCCGTTGAGATGTAATAACAATGTAGTTTTCCCCGCTCCGTTAGGGCCCGCTATGGCAACCGTATCCGCTTTTAAAATATCAAGGTTTATGCCGGACAGGGCCTTTGTACCGTCGGGATAGCTATAATTAAGATTTTTTATAGTTATGACTTTTTCCATGACCAATCTATGATTTTTATATCACCGCTGAACCCTCTTGAGCACATCGAAAGGTAAATCCTCTCAGCCCTCTCATATGAGCGTATGAACAATACCCCTATGATATTGGCC
>CAZEGO010000120.1:0-5370 GCA_964511955.1 uncultured Planctomycetia bacterium
GGTCGAATCTGTTTGTGAAATAATCCAGCATTAAATACGCGAAACCCATTCGGCGATATTGCGGTAGAGTGAATATTCTTTTGATGTATACAGAATTATTTCCAAGGGGCCTGTAGAGCCAATAGCCGACTACTTTGGAAGATTCTTTGTCCACCAAGGCGCGCAGCTTCATAATTTCATAAGATAGTTCTTCTAATTCTATTTTGTACTCTTTTCTGCCGTTGGGCGTGCTGAGATTTATGCCCAGATTATCCATTTTTACTATTTCTTCCATAAGAGCTTCGTCTTTTACCGTGATTTTCTTTATTTCTACGCGATCGGAGAGCTCTTTTTTTATCAGGGCCCGGGTTTTTTCGGTGTCTATGCCCAGGGATACCCGTAGAGACGCGGGTGTTGCGTATGTGTCCTTAGCGGGTAATGCCGTCAGAAACAACAAGATTGTCAATAGTGGCATTATACAGTTTATTTTTATTGTTTTTCTCATAAGCCTATACATTCTAAAGCGCGGTTCGGTGTGTCTTTTGTCGGACCGACCGGACTTTGCTGTTATTTTCTTCCTTCTGCCCTGCGACGCCCGATGCTTCCCCCGGGGCAAATCCGGGAGCTTTTTTTTCGTACGAAGCAAAAAGCGGAAGCTCGTTATCGTAGCCTCTTTCTGTTTCAGGGGCCACTTTATCCGTTATGCTTACCGCAGGATAAAGAAAAGTAACTATAAATTTTGTGCCTGTGGGATATTTCAAGGAAGTGAGCTCTGTTTCCTCTCCTGCCGGGGCGATTTCGGAAAACTCACCGTCTTTGTAAAACAACCCGTAGGCAGGTTGACCACCTCTCCGGCTTATTACCTGAATTTTAGCATTATGCATATCGGCTATCTTTAAAACTTCGGCCAAACCCACACCGCCACCGGCGAATTTTTTGTAATAAAGACCTGTGGATTCACAGACATTAAATATGGCTTTTAAATCGGAAGGATATATTCCCGGGTTATTGTCTTCTATATAGTACGCCCACCCTTCGTCTGTTTCGGTAAAACCTTCCTGTATTTTTCCGAAAAGGGCGGGTTTTTTTATGCGCATTCTCGCGTATGCCACGGCATTTTTTAATAATTCGGTGAACATAAGGTCAAGTCTGTCGCCGAACACGGGAATGGGTATGACGGCGGGTTTGTCGGGCCATGACCTCTTTATGGTCACTTCCACTTCTTCGGTGTTTTTAAACTCCCTTTTAAAGGCCTCCCATGGGTCATTTTCGGATTCGTATCCAAGGGGGGTATATTCGTAAACATAAGGGAACTTTAGAGTCGAAAACGTAGTCGGTTGGATTAAAGCATAGGCCATAAATTCAATCAGCCTGGAACTGTCAAAGTCTATTTCATCCATTCTTCTCAGCAAGTTTTGTACTTCCGCCTCTCCGGATTTTTGTGAGATTATGGCCGTAAATTGCCTGTCTATCACGGTAGGGTATTTGTTTTCGCTTAGTTTAAAATCAAGTTCGGAGAACAAATCATAAGCCAGGGATGTTTCTTTTGCGGCGGAGACTTTCCTGTATGCTTGTAAAATTTTTGTTTTTGTTATGCTTATGCCGGATAAACGGGGTCCGGCTATATTTTGGTTGAAATCCTCAGAGAATGTGTCGGCTTCCAGCTTATGGGCGAGTTTTTTCAGCAGACCCCCGTACTCGTTAAGAAACATGTATAGCTTATTCATGACAACCAGACTCATTTCTACAGCCTCGGGCTTGTTCTTTCGCATGGGGTATAAGCTGTTGTACATGTTCAGATAGTCATATACCGTCCGTATCCTTTTGCTTCTCCATGCCACCCTCCTTCCGATTTCAAAAACAGACTCATCAAATATATGGGGAACCGATGATTCGTCAAGGCCGAGTATATAATCTATAAGTTCTATTTCTTTTCTGGCTGTATCGGGGTCTCCGGACGGGGGTTTCATTCCGCCCATGATAACGTCTCTTTCGAAATCAAAAGAACTTTCTCCCGCGCCTCTGGGCGTATTTACTATGGCATGGTAGTTTCTGTGAGCCTCTATGAGGTCGTTTAGGCGTATTTTCTTGCTCTCAAGCAGCTGATATATATTCGAGGTCTTTTTGCGAGTCAGCTCCACGGCCAGAAAATCAACGGCTTCCCCGAACCCGGAATCGGACAGAGAGGTATTTTTTATAAAGGACCGCAAAAAAAGGATATCCTCTTTATCGAGGCTTGCTTCGCGCGCGGCGCATTCGAGTTTATCGCGCAGTTTTTTTGGCTTTACGGTCCTTAACGATTTTTTAAGCGAGGTGTCCAGATCGCCGGTGAGGCTGTAAAAACGTACGGTTTTTTTAATGTTTTCCCGGGGAAGGTCGGATACAATACGCCTGCCGTCTGGTAATATAAGCGTGATTGTTTTTATTTTCTCGGATATTTTTCTACTGATATGCGCGAGGTCTTCTTTGTTCAGGTTTGTCTTATCAGCTATGTCCCATACCTCGTCTATATTTTCGGGCAGCGAGAGCCAGTTGCTTATCAGGAAATATTCTCTGAACTCACTGTCGTTCGCCAATTTTTCCAAGGTATCTTCTTCTCTGATTTGATCCGAGATAGAATTTGCTATTTTCATCTCGTGTTGGGTTATTTCAAGATATCTGAAGTGATCCAGCAAGAGACGCACTATAGAATTCACGCATTTTTCTTTTTCTCCGAATTTTATTATACGTTGATAATTATCTTTTTTTAAGGGTGACCTGAGATAGTATCTTTTCGGGCAAGTTTCGGAGTGAGAAGTTTTTGGCATTGCCAGTATTAACAGCACTGATATTGCAAAACTATAAGCGCTATATCTTTTTATTTGCATAAGAATACCCTTTTAAATCAGTTTTATAAAGATTGAGCTATGTTTAAATAAAAAAAAACCATGAATCTGCCCGCTGCTTGAGCTTGCGTCAGAATTTCCCACGGCCTTTTTTCATACTAACATATATATTTTACTACATATAATGATTATGTCAATTTATATTCAGTATATCTTTTTCTTTTCTTTTCGGAGATTTTCATGTCTTTGCTTAAGGTTGTCTCTGAAATCTTGTATGTTTTTTTTGATGTCACGTTTCTTGGGGTCGATCCTGCTCCTGATATCCTCTTTTATGTTTTCTTTTATCCGTTCTTTTGCGCCGAGGACTTTTACTTTTTTGGCCGTTTCGTTATTGCCCTCGTTTATTTCCGCGATTTTATTTTCCGGGTCGACTCTTGCCTTCACGTGAAAGCAGCCTTTCTCCTCGGCTTTTTGCCTGAATGAGAAATCAGCCCGAGCCCCTTTTTTTAAGACCGCAAGTGTCCGGGCGTGCAGCTTTTTCTCATCCGTGGTAATAAGTGTATCCACAATAATTCGTTTCCCCAGTCTTTCAATTCTCTCTTATTGGTTTTTGCCCAAAGTACGGTCCCGGCCAGAGGCGAATCATAGTCTATCGAGTCATATTCCATTATGCCCGCGGTGATTTTTGCTTTATAATTTGAGGCTGCATTTGCAAACGTGACGGAATTTATTAAACCGTATAAACCGACTTTGAATTTTATGTCCGCATCAAAGGCTGTACCTTCCCTTATATTCCGAAATCTAAGACCTTTGTAGTTAAAGACGCGTACCGAGCCGTGTATGTCTCCTATCCAGGCATTGGCGTAACACCATGATTTTACATAGGGAGGGTCCTCTCCTATGTCATAGCGGCTTTCGACTCTTTCGGCCTTTGATCCTTCTTCTTCTTCTTCGTGAGTCTTGTCAAAATAATTCCCCGAAGCAAAAACATCGGCTTCCTGAAGAAGCGGTTCGGCGTCAACCTGCAAGGGTAATGATAAGCAAAAAAGAAACAGGGATAAGTTAAAACAGCTTAAAACAGTGAATTTTTTCATTACATGCTTCTATAGGACGTTATATTTATGACTTCCCCGTTGTCTATTTTCCCCTTTATTTTTTTCTTTAGCCATGCTTTTATAACGCCTCTGGTAATCGGAATAAGACCGGAAAACCCGGCTATGTCCGTCAAAAGCCCCGGTGTCAGAAGTAATATTCCGCTGCAAAGTATCATGACCCCGTCCAGTAATTTATCGGCCGGCATCACGCCCTTATTTACCTCTTCTTGTATCCTGCTCAGCGTTACGAGACCCTGTATCCTGGCTAAAAAAGCCCCCGTAACGCCGGTCAGTATAACTATGGCTATGGTATTCGCTACACCTATATATTGACCTATTTTTATAAGCAGGGCAAGCTCTATCAGCGGTACGAGGGTAAAAAGTAAAATTAAATATCCCAGCATATGGCCACTATCTCCCTTCGGAAAGTCTCCTCGCCAGAAACCCAGGCAGACCGGCGTCGACAATCTTTTTCATGGTTTTTTTTATATCGTAAGAGACTCTTTTGATCTCGACAGTCATTTCTTCCGTGTCGAAAACGCAAAAAGCCGCTCTTGGGTCTCTGTCTCTCGGTTGCCCTACGCTGCCTACGTTTATAATGTATTTACGGCCGGGCTTTATACGGATATTTGTATCCTCGGTACTTGTAATTTTCCTGTCAGCGAGAACCAGGATGCCGGCAGCGTGAGTGTGCCCGACAAAACACAATCCCTTATTCATTGTCTCGAAACATTCGACAGCCGAAGACGCGCTTAATATATAAGGAAAACCTTCGGAGTCCGATAAACTGCCGTGAACAACGTGAAAACCCCTTTTAGTTATTACAACAGGCAGATTTTTTAAAAATTTTCGGTCAAACGCGCCTATTTTATCACGCGTCCAGTCAACAGCCTTTCGCGCCAATGGATTAAAATTACGGTAATCCAGGATGTCCGCCACCGCGCGGTCGTGGTTACCGCATACGGTTTCGCCGTTTAACTTTTTTATTCGGTTAATGCACTCAACGGGATTGGCTCCATACCCTACTATGTCTCCTGCGCATAAATATTTGCCTATCCTCTCTTTTTTATAGAGCGAAATTACTTTATCAAAAGCTTCTATATTACCGTGCGTATCCGCGAAAATCCCGTATCTCATAACGCGCTACCTGTCGTGTACCATGGGCACAAAACTTACCGCCATAATATCTTTTACAACGAGGTCTCCCCCTTTTTTAATGAGCAGCTTAAGCTTTTGGTACCCCTTCCCCACAGGCACTACCATACGGCCCTCCCGGCCCAACTGACCGATTAGTCCGGCCGGGATTTCGGGAGGCGCGCAGGTTATTATTATGGCGTCGTACGGCGCGTATTCTTCCCAACCCGCGTATCCGTCTCCTGTTTTGATTTTTACGTTGTCGTAGCCAAGCCGATGCAAAATCGTCGCGGCCCTTTCCGCAAGCTCGGGGATAATTTCCACGGAATACACTTCTT
>CAZEGO010000121.1:0-5344 GCA_964511955.1 uncultured Planctomycetia bacterium
AAAACATATAAATCATTAAGCGAGCTATGCCTGTGAGCCAAAGGCGGAACTATTAACCAATAACTAAACATGATCCCGATTTTTAAACCCTCATACGGAAAAGAAGAGATGGATGCCCTTAAAGAAGTGCTGTCGTCCGGATGGGTGGGCCTGGGCCCTAAGACCCGGGAGTTTGAGGAAAAATTCGCCGCCTATATCGGAACCAAATACGCCGTAGCCCTGAATTCCTGCACCGCGGCATTGCATCTCGCTTTAAAAGTAACGGGAGTCGAAAAAAAAGAGGTTATTACCACTCCCGTGACGTTTATTTCCACCAACCACGCGATATTGTATAACGATGCCGTGCCTGTATTTGCGGACGTCGAGGAAGATACCGTTAATATCAATCCCGCGGAAATAGAAAAAAACATAACCAAAGACACAAAAGCCGTCATAACCGTGCATTACGGCGGCCACGCCTGCGATATGGATCCCATAAGGAAACTCGCCGAGAAACATAACCTTGTTATTATCGAGGACGCGGCCCATGCGTGCGGGGGCGAGTACAAAGGACGAAAAGTCGGATCATTGGGCGATATAGCGTGTTTTTCCTTTCATGCGGTCAAGAACCTCGCTACCGGAGAAGGCGGGATGATAACCACGAACGACAAGGTTCTATATGAACGTTTAAAAAAATTAAGGTGGCTGGGTATTTCCAAGGATACCTGGGAGAGGGATAAGCTGGATAAAAAATATTCATGGCAGTACGATGTCGAGGAGGTGGGGTTTAAGTATCATATGAACGATATCCCGGCTGTAATAGGACTTGTACAGCTTAACAAGCTGGATTCCATGAACCGCAAACGGAAAGAAAAAGCGGATTATTACAGACGCTCACTCGATACACTCGACTGGCTGGAGCTGCCGGTCGAAAAAGATTACGCTAAAAGCGCCTGGCATAATTACGTGATAAAAACCAAAACGAGAGATGAGTTAAATGTTTTTCTGCAGGAAAAGGGTATATCTACCGGAGTCCATTACATACCTAATCATTATTATAAAATGTATAAAGCCTGCAGGGCCGATTGTCCGGCAGTCGATAAGATATGGCAGAAACTCCTGACTTTGCCCCTTTATCCCGACCTAACGGAAAAGCAGCTGGATTTTATAATCAAAAACATAAGGGAGTTCAAATAATGCATTGCGATATAGTCATACCGGTATGGAACCTGAAAGAAGATACAGAGAGATGCGTGGAAAGCCTTATAAAAAATACAGAGTTTCCTTTCAGGCTGATAATCATAGATAACGGGAGCAGGAAAAAAACAAAAGCTTATCTGGAGAGCCTGAAGAGTGACGGAAGGCTTGAAGGTTATATTCTTATAAGGAACGAGGAAAACCTTGGTTACACCAGGGCTACGAACCAGGGTATGGAGATAGCGGACGGCGAATACATATGCTTGTTGAATAACGATACCATCATGACGAAAGGATGGCTCAAAGAGATGGTCAGGGTGGCTGAGTTGTCGCCGGATATAGGCATAGTGAATCCCTCCAGCAATAACCTCGGCCATTACAAGCCCTGGTACGTTTCGCTCGAGGAATACGCCCGCCGGCTCAAGGAAAAATATTCGGGTTATTATATTGAAATGGCGACTGCCATCGGTTTTTGCTATCTTATCAAAAAAGAAGTTATTCAAAAGATAGGGATACTCATGGAAAAGTACGGGCTCGGCAATTTCGAAGACACGGAATACTCTATACGGGCTATGAGGTACGGCTATAAGTCGGTTACCGCCAGAGGAGCTTACGTGTACCACAAGGTGCATGCCTCTTTTAACATGATAAAGGATTGGGAGGCTATGTTCGAGAATAACCAGGAAGTGTTCAGGGAGTTATTCGGCATGCCCAAGAGGATTGTCTACGCTCTCAAAAAACAGGACTCTTCTTATTTTCGGGGTTTAAGGGATGAGACCTATGACCTTGCCCGAAAGTGTAATTGGATAACCGTTTTTCTTAAAGGCTCGATAAGATATCACGGCCTTAAAGTACACAGCAACATAAAAGTCTTTAGAGTCCCCTCTATTTTTTTCAGGCCTGTCGTTTTGTTCAGAATACTCACCAAGAAGAAAAAGTTCGGTAAGGTAGTGACGGATGATAAGAAACTTCTGAGATTACTTGCGCGGTTTGGTAAAATTGCCTCGCCCGAGACGGAGTTATTACCGCGGAAGAGTGACGGCGGGAAAAGTTATTTCGCTCACGAGCGAAGAGATCTCCTGGAGATGATACCCGGAGATGCGCGGAAGATTCTCGACGTGGGCTGCGCCGGAGGCGCCATGGGAAGTATCTTACGGGAAAGAGGCTCCGAAGTCGTTGGTATAGAAAAAGATAAAGAAGCCTTCGAACAGGCCAAAGCGAACCTTACCGAGGCCTTTAACGCGGACGTCGAAAATTTTAATTTTGTCTTTCCGAAAGGTCATTTTGATTGTATCGTCTATGCTGATATCCTGGAGCATTGCGTCCGCCCGCTCTCGGTTTTAAAAAAACACATAGACTATCTCGGGGACGGGGGGTCAGCCGTCATAAGCCTGCCTAATATCCGTTACTATAAAGTCATTAAAGGTCTTATCTTCGGAGGGTCATGGGATTATGTGGACGCGGGTATACTTGACGAATCCCATGTAAGGTTCTTTGCCTTTAAAAATATGACGGAGATGTTCTGGGAGGCGGGTTACGCGGTCAGTGAAGTCAGGCGTAACGTCGTGGCGTCGAGGAGTCTGGGTCTCCTGAATAAGATACTGGTGGGGTCGCTGGAGGATTTTCTCACATACCAGTATTATTTTCTGGTCCGTAAGAAAATTCCTTCGGACAGGCCCCCGAAAAAACGGAAGATACACAAGTTCTGATATGATAGGTAGATTAAAATACTTCTCGAACAATTCCGTGGTTTTTAACCGCTTAAGATATTTTATAACCCCCTTTGTTATAAGGTCCAAAGAGAAGGTTTTTCTGTTCGACGATTCCGCATTTTTCAAGCTGAATCTTAACTGCCGGGGTGACACGTTCCACGGCTATGTGAATATGGACGAGAGGCGCTCCAAAGGCAGGGTATATGTTTCGCCTCTGGATAGCCTTCCTTTCCCGGACGACAAAGTGCGCTCCATTTACGCTGACTTCGAGCCGATGAGGGCTAAAAGGGACTTCGGCACAATTTTCAGAGAGTGGGCAAGGGTTATGGTCCCCAACGGTATTCTTATGATGGACAATCTATTGCCGAACGATGGCCTGAGCTGCTCTCTCGGCGATGCCGGTTTCGCTCAAGTCGAATTTTCATTCCAAAAAGACTTGCCGTGCCGTTTTTATGTTTACAGCCCGGCGGAGAATTTTGCCGCCGCGCGAGATTTTTACCTCCAGAAATCCGAAAGCTCAGTTATTATTTGCCGGGATCAGGGTAAGGGAGGGGATAAAATAGATTTGTACCGGAAGGATTTCGGAGAAGACACGCTGGGTGAGATAACGATCAGGGAAGTCCTTGAGTATATCCCGCCGCGTGATTTATACGACCTTATACTCAGGCTCAAAAGGGCGCTGAAACCCGGGGGTAGGATAGACGTTAGCGTTAAAAAAGAATGCCCCGGTGAGCGAGGCAAACTTTTAAGTTTTTTCGATAAGGGTATACTCGCCCGGTATTTTACCGAAGCGGGTTTTCTGTTCGACAGGTTGGAGTTTTCCGATACGGGCCGCATAAAGGCCGTAGCCCGGAAGAAAGGGGGCCGAAGCCCCTACCCTTCTCTGCCTTTATACGGCAAAAAGAAAATATGCGCCATAGGGCAGTACATGATGAATAGATACAATCATCTGGGCTTTGGATGGGATGAGATACCCAGGGCCATGGATGACCTGAACATAGACTATCTTTTGCTCGAGGGTATGAGGAATATGGATATAAAAGCCATCCACAAGGCTATACTCGATTACAGGCCCGATTACATCCTGCTTGTTCTGAAAGAAACCATACCCCTGCTTTACGATATCGCACCCCAATTAAAAAAGATGGGTACCAGGGTGATGTTCTGGTTTTCAGACCCCGAGCACCCCGTCCCGAAAGACTTATCCGGAATCATAGACGTGATGTTTTTGACGAACAGGGGGCAGCTCTCCGAATACCGTGAGGCGTACAACCTGAAAGAAGTTTATTATATGCCACAGGGCTCGTCCAGATATCATTTTTACAGGAGGCGCATTCCCGAGATTTACGACGTAGGTTTTACCGGAGCTGTGAGCAAGGCGCCCCTCCACAGCACGAGAAGACGGATATTCGACGAGTTGGCCCGGGGATATACTTTCAAGGCCATGAACAACGTGAGGAATAATGTACCGGAATTTTACTCGTCGTCAAAAATGGTGCTCGGCGGGAGTGATTTTAACTACGAGCTTTATACCTCTAACCGTTTTTACGTAGCGTTAGGCTGCGGAGCGTGCTATATCACCAAAAAATTCCCCTCCATAGAGCTCCTTGCCGAAAAAGGCAGGCACCTGTTATGGTTCGAGGAAGAGGAAGAGCTTTTTGAGTTGATAGATTACTATCTGGAGCATAGCGCAGAACGCGAGAAGATACGCGCGAACGCGCAAAAATTAGCCCTTGATAAACACACGTATGCCCACAGGATAAAAAACATGCTGGACATAGCCGAAGGCAAAACAAAAGAATTCCAGGGTTTCCTGTAAAGCAATAAAGAAATAAACCAACCCAACCATGCCTCACCTCCGGCGTGGGACATGGTTGGGTTGCGGGAGAGTGAATGAGTTTTCGCTGCGATTTGATAGTGTGTACTATTGACCAGATGGACGTGCTTTGTCCCTGTGTAGACTCTCTTATCGAGAAGACATCCGTCGAATCGAGGCTGATACTCATAAATGACGGAGGAGGGAACAGGGTAAAGGAATACTTGGATTCACTGAACGGAAAGACGATAGGCAGAATATATTTCGAATGCATAAATCTGAAAAAAAACATAGGATTCGTGGCCGGGAACAACATAGGTTTTCAGAGGAGAAAATCGGATTATATATGCCTGGTAAACAATGATCTCATATTTACCGGCGACTGGCTTTTAAACATGATAAATATCATGAAAAGAGATTCGCGGATCGGCCTGGTCAATCCTAACAGCAACCACTTTGGCCTGAAGGTACCGGAGGGGATGTCGTTGGATGACTTCGCCGGACAATTAGCGAAACGCGATCCGTACCTCTGTTATCAAAAACCCGTAACAAAGGCATTTTGCGTATTGACTAAAAGAGAGATAGTCGACAAAATAGGAGGGTTTGACCCTAATCTTCATATTAGTTATTATGAGGACAT
>CAZEGO010000122.1:0-5324 GCA_964511955.1 uncultured Planctomycetia bacterium
TAGGAAATACCCGTAATACACTTACCATTTACAGCCTGGCGAAAGTAATAAAGAGATTATGCGAATCTAAGTCTGAGATAAAGTTTGTCAAAAAAGAGATGGTGGACGTGGAGTTACGAATACCAAATACCGATAAAGCAAAAAAACTATTGGGTTTCGAGGCAAAGGTGGATCTGGAAGAGGGATTAAAGACTACTATTGAGTGGTATAGAAATAATAATTAATAGCTTAAATTAGCTCTTGGTTTTTAGCTCTTTGCTCTTGGCAAAAACATTTTCTAAAAGTTTTTTACTAAGAGCAAAGAGCTAAGAACTAAGAGCCAAAACCCGGAGGGTTTTTATGGTTAAAAGCCACGGAAACGGAAAATTCAAGAAAACGGATTTTTCTAAAATCGGAAAAAATGTAGTAATCGAAGACAGAGTTTTGATTTTTCATCCCGAGAACATAGAAATAGAGGACAGGGTTTATATAGGGCATGACGCCATTATCAAAGGGTATTATAAAAATAAGATTGTTATCAAAGAAGGCTCCTGGATAGGTCAGCAGTGTTTTTTTCACGGCGGAGGAGGTATATCAGTAGGGAAAAACGTAGGAATCGGCCCGGCAGTGAAAATCATAACTTCATACCATGGCGCAAAAAATATAAAGGAGCCCGTACTTCATGCTGAATTGAAGTTCAAGAAGGTTATAGTCGAGGATAATTGCGATATAGGCACAGGCGCTATCATATTGCCGGGCGTTACCATAGGGCATGATTCCATAATTGGGGCGGGCGCTATAGTGACAAAAGACATTCCTCCTTTTTTCGTAGCCGCGGGCAATCCGGCAAGAGTTATCAAAAAAAGAAAGTAATATATGAGCACTCCTTATCTTACAGTATTAATACCCGTATATAATGAGGAAAACAATATAAAGTCGACTATAGAAAAGATATCGGGGAAACTTAGAGAGTTCGGTGTAACTTTTGAGATATTGATAGTGGATGACGGAAGTTCTGATAATACAGCTCGAATTGTAAGAGATATGATGAAACCGTCTTCATCTATAAGGCTTGTTTCTCATACGTCGAATATAGGGCCCGGTAGCGGGATATTGACCGGAGTTAAAGAAGCTTCGGGTGAGTTCATAATATTTATCCCGGCTGATATAGCCATGGATCTTAAGCAGATTCCTAAGTACATAGACGCGTCAAGGAACGCGGATGTCGTGGTGGGCTTAAGGAGCGACAGGAGGGATTATTCTCTTTTCAGGAAATTGGTGTCATTTATAAATATAATGTCCATAAAGATATTATTCGGAATGAATGAAAAGCAGTTTAATTATATCAGTATGTACAGGACCGAAATATTCAGGAAGATAAAGATAGAATCAAGGAGCGTATTCGTTACAGCCGAGATAATGATAAAGGCCAGGGATTTAGGATACAGTCTTACAGAGGTGGAAATAGATTATGTACCCAGAGAATATGGAAAGGCTACCGGTTCAAGCTTAAAGTCTATATTGAAGACTTTGAAAGATATGATGAGATTATGGTTAAAAAAACGTCTTTCTTGATAATTTTACTGATTTTATGCAATATACTATTTCATTTTATCCCTTTTGAAAGGGCTTCGCTGGCTCCCGACGATTATGCTTCTTTCAATAAGAATAAGAGCGCATCTGTGTCGAATATTCCGAAAATTATATTGAGCCCTGACAGGCCCCTTAATTATTTGGTGCTATTTTTGCAGAACAAAATAGCAGATGGTTCGACAAGCATAAACTTTTTTCTTTTATTGTTTTCAAGTACCTTAATAGTTTTCGGGGTTTTTTGGCTGTTAAAGCTTTTATACGTCGATAACTTTACGGCTTTTATCGGGACTCTTATTTTTATCCTCCTTCCTACTAAATTAGAGACTTATCATACGTCAATTTATTTTAACATCAATCTGGTAACGGCTATATATTTATGGAGCATTATATTCTTTATTAAGTATGCGAATTATACGCGTAGAGTTATATATCTGCTGCTTTCATTATTTTTTTATACCGTAGGAATATTCTGGTATGAGGTAGGATTTTTTGCTCCTTTGTTCATGCTGGTGTATTCATGTACCAATGATAGGAAAAGCGTAAAAGGTGTTGCTTTATTTGCAATTCCTTTTATTTTTTACTCTATTTACAGGATTACGGGAGCCTTTGGTTATTCTGATTTTTCGAATGTTTCGCATAATTTTAATGCGTTACTCTTACCCGTTAATCAGGTAACCGACGTATTCCATCATTTTTTAGGCAGGTACATGATACGTAAAACCTTGTACGGATTTTATAAAATCCTGTCTATCGAAAAATCCTGGCTTATCGCTCTTATTTTACTCGATATGATTTTTCTTTGTTTTATTATAAAAATAAGCAAAAAGAATAAAATAGCAAAAGCCCCAAAAAATAATCTTACGTTAGGTTTAGCGCTTTTTTTGGTTTTTTTGTTTCCGCTTTTTTTAAATCAGGGCGGCGGCGTAGCCGGTCGGCATCTAATATTGCCTTCGGCAGGAGTAGTTATGCTTTTGCTTGGATTAATGCATAGATTAAAACAAAAATGGAGCGCTTTCTTTATAGTTTTATCTGTTGTGTTTTTAATCATATGCCAGGGTAACGCCTGGAATCAGGTTATAGCCTGTAGGATAAACGGAGCTGTTTATGAGACTCTTAAAGAAAACAGACCGGAGTTATTGCAGTCTAAAGCGATTATTTTTGACTCAAAGAGTTTTGCCGACAGGATACCTTTTAGTTGGACAGACAGGGACTTTAATGTCTTGAACACTTATTATGGTGCTCAGACGTTCGAAGACTGGGGGCTTAAGAGCATGGCCGGTCTCGTACTCAAAGGGCATGAAGCGGATATATACGTCGCGACAGATACTGTGAGTATGACAAAAGAAGATATGGTCAGATTTAAGGTATCGAATTATAAGGGATACAGATCCGTTGAAAAACGAAAAGTCATACTGCCTCGCGAGAAGACGTTCATTATAGATTTTGAAAAAGTGTACGGGAGAGATTTTAACAATGGCAAAAGAAACCATTAATAACGGTATAACTTTACCTGTTTATGACAGGGAGAAATGCATTCTCTTTGCCTTAGGCAGGAATGCCATGTACGCGGCAGGTACGAAAATGGGGCTCGGTGGGGATGATGAGATACTTACCCCGGCCTTTGACTGTGACGGGTCTTTACAGCCCTTTAGGGCCCTGGGGTGCAAACTGAATTTTTTCAGGTCAGATCCGTATACTTTTGAAGCCGATATAGATGATATAAGGAAAAAGATAACCCCGCGGACAAGATTGCTTCACGTTATCAATCATTTCGGTTTTTCGCAGCCCTGGGATGAATTGATGGATTTAAGGAAAGAGACCACTATTCCCATAATGGAGGATAACGCGTATTCCTTGTTTTCTAAATATAAAGACAGGATGCTGGGGACTTTCGGTGACGTGGCTATATTCTCCTTGAGGAAAAATCTTATGGTTATTGACGGAGGGATGTTACGGGTGAATAATCCGGAGTTTATGCCTGATATGCTTGAAAGAAAAAGGAAATTATTTTACTCGAGCGAGCTTAACGGAGTGGCGACTTTTGTTAAACGCAAGATGGGATGGTACAAGATGCCCGGATGGATAAGGGGCTTGGCGGGGAAAATAAATAAGTCCTGTTTCCCGCCTCCGCCGCTTTATTCGGAGAAGGAAAAGGGATATCCTGATTGGCCTTTAAGGGATTTCATAGGAGCAGAATTTTCGCGGGATTACACAAGGCCGATGTCCATGTTCGCGTATAATCAGCTAAAAGGGTTTTCAGGGGATTATTATAATGAAGCCATAGATAAAAAGAGGAAATATTATTCTTTTTTATCAGAAAGACTCAACGATATAAAAGGGATAAAAATTTTGAATCCGGCTCTTTCCCAAGGCGCTGTTCCGTTCTGCGTGTCTCTTTTGATAAATAAAGGCAGGGATCATCTTCTGGGATTTTTGCAGGAAAAGTATGATGTTATGGCGTGGCCTACGCTGTCCGGGACTGTCATAGACAGGATAAGCGAATTTGATGAAGTAGAACTTCTGGGCAGGAAAATCCTGCAGATAAATCTCGCCGTGGACAAGTTTATAAGGAGTGATTTCGGTTCATATGCCGATAGGTTGATTAAGGATATTTCGGCACTGGCGGGTAAAGCGGGCATATGAGATATAAATGGATAGAAAATATCGAGGATTTTAAGAAGATCAGGGAAGAATGGGATGATTCCCTGATAAAGTCGGATTCCCCGAATCCATTTTTACTTTCGGATTTTATAATCAGCTGGTGGAAATGGTTCGGGACCGGATGTATGTTACGCATACTAATTGTTTTTGATAACGACGTGATAACGGGAGGTCTGCCGTTATATTTAAAAAAAGGCAGGTTTTTTAAAATTTTAAAACATATAGGCGATTTCGCCGCTAATTATACCGAACCTTTTTACCTAAAAAAGAAAAACAGCTTTTTTTATACGCTTAAAGACGCTTTTTCCGCCAGAAATGATTGGGATGTCCTGTGTCTTACTGATGTAAGAGAAGGGAATAAAATGATATCTGAATACACGGTTTCTGCGCTAAGGCAGAAATTTACGGTTAAGATATTAAAAGACCATTATAACTGGGCAGTTGATCTGTCCGAAGGCTTCGAGGTTTACATGAAGACTCTTTCAAAAAGGCTGAAAAGATATTTAAAATCCAATACCAACTGTATAGAAGAAAAATACGGGAATATGGAACTAAAAAAAATCAAGGGAAAAGATAATATAGAAAGATATTTCGATACGTATAACAGGTTTTCAATCGATTCCTTTTCACGCAGGAACAGGAACAGTAATTTTACGGATCCTGATTATTCGGACTTTTTCAGGGAATTCCTCGTTCTGATGGATAATAAAGACAGGCTTGACGCCCACGTTCTGACGGCCGGAGATAATACGCTTGCCGTGAGTTTCAGTTATAGGTTCGGGAAAGGCCTTAATTGGGCTTTGACCTCATTCAATTACCCATTCGAGTGGATGACGGCGCGGTTCACGCGGTCATTCCGCGGCGGGGCATCTGGTCGGCCCTTGTTACGCTCAGGACGAGATAGGCGGGCGAACGTTCGTCTTCGGCGTCGGCCTGCCGGGCCGTAATGAACTCCGAGCCCTGCTACGAGGGCCGGGCTTCCTGAGGCGGACAGTCCGGGCAGCCTCGATGCACTTACAATCTCTTTGCGATATACTGCTCGGACTATGGCGAACCGGACAGATGCAGGCGGGGTCATCAGATCCCTCATC
>CAZEGO010000123.1:0-5264 GCA_964511955.1 uncultured Planctomycetia bacterium
CGGCTAAAATATTAAACGGCGCTATTATGAATGCCGATGTAAATACATCAGCCGCTATAGCCGGTACCAAAATAGCACCCGACTTCGGTTCGCAGAATATACTGACTACGGGTAATGTGGGGATAGGGACCGATAATCCACAGGCCAAATTACAGGTTTCGGGTGATACTGTTATAAAAAATTCACATTTTTATATAGATTCAGCCGCAAATAAATATATACAGTTTCGGGACGCGGACGCAAGCCCTGCTGATAATAGCGCCATACTCGAAGTATATGGCGCGGGTACCATGGAAATAGGAGACAGTAATGACGATGTCAGTCTCGTAAGAGACGCGCTTTTTGTCGAATCAGACAACGGAAAAGTCGGAATAGGAACAGATGTACCCACAAGCAACTTGAATGTATTGGGAAATCTAAACACATCCTTGACAGGTACAGTTTCAGTAACAGCTTCCACAGCCGCCGTAACCGGCTCAGGAACAAGCTTTACCACAGAGCTTGCCGAAGGAGACGCTATAAAAATAGGAGATGAGATATTCACCGTTTCCACCATAACCGATAACTCTAACCTCACTTTAGACGCCATTCACACAGTCGGAGCCTCAGGCGTAACGGCGTACAAAGACTCGGATCTCTTCCTGGTTCAAAACGGTGACGGTACCTCTGTCCTTACGCTTGATAAAAGCGGAGACCTGACAGTCACGGGTACGATAAACGCTACTATAGAAGGCACAGCTTCCAACGCCGAGCTTCTTGACAATCTGGACTCAAGTCAGTTCTTGAGAAGCGATACAGGCGACAGCTATACTTCAGGTACTTTAGCTTTCGACTCCGGTACCACGGTAGACGTAAACGGAAATATATCCATAGCCGATACAGACATACCTCTGGACGGAGCTTCTGCGAATCTCGCGGCCACGGGTAACTTCTCGGTAAATACCGATGATTTATATATCCAGAAATCAGACGGCAATATAGGTATAGGCACTACGAATCCGGGCGCGAAGATGGATATAGCGAGCGGACACCTCGAAGTCGGGAATAACTATTTCAACTCCACGGCCGGCTCAGCCGATACCTATGTCCTTAATGACGCTTCCAATAAACCGGCTCTCTTAGTGGACGCCGCATCAGGACAGAGTACTCAGATATTCAAAGTGAGAAACAACAGTCAGACTACTCTTATGTATGTTGACCAGACAGGAGGCGGGTATTATAGCGGAAACGTAGGCATAGGTACGCAATCGCCTTCCGAGCTTCTGCATTTATCTCATGTGTCGGCTGATCCTTATATCATGATAGGTGACGGTACGAGGGACTCCGGTATAAAACTAAACTCAGCCGGAGGCTCCATAACAGCCATGAAAGAGGGCTCTTCCGGAGAGCTGTTGCTCAGAGACAGCGCGATGGTTATAGACACTTCAAGCAATATAGGTATAGGCACTATATCTCCCGGGGATAAATTGGATGTAAGAGGCAATGTAGTCACACCTACCGGAATGCTCCATACGCCTTACGGCGGTTTCGGGAGATACGAGAATCTGCTCACTTATTCGGAGCAGATTGACAATGCCGCATGGAATCCTACCAATGGTACTGTAGCGGCGGATAATGCGTTAGCTCCGAACGGAGCACAAACAGCCGAAAAGTTCACTCCTTCGGGCGGGGCTACGAACGCTTATCTGAGGCACGCGACAGGCGTATCGACCGGCTCGGTTGATTTCACGGGCTCTGTCTGGCTGAAATCAGCGACCGGCGGCAACGTACCCATGGATATCCGTTTATATAATGACAGTGGCACAACAAATCTTGCCTCATCCTCGGTGACGGTTACTACCCAGTGGCAGAGATTTTCTGTAACAGGGACTTCCGCGGCTTCTCCCACGGATATTAATTTTATAATCGGAGGGGGCAGTAGTTTAGCGGAAGGCGAGGATATATATGTCTGGGGCGCTCAGTTAGAACAGGCTTCCGCACCCGGAGTATACGCCAAATCCACATCAGGCGTAGTAACGGCATCCAGAGGCGTGGTCTCCACAGGCGATATAATCATGCCCAGCCTGAAACTCTCAGGAGGCACCATCACAGACACCAGCGGCGCCGTAACAGTAGCAAGTGACCTGAACGTAACAGGCGACGGTCCGCACTATATAAGCCAGGGTAATGTCGGCATAGGCACGACCGATCCGGGCAGTACATTACATATAGCACAACCTGCGGACGATAAAGGGATAAGAATAGATGGCTATGACGACATGAGCGGTTTCTCCATGAATCTGTATGTTAACGGCAGCGGCCATTCCTTTATAAATACCAGTCGCGATATTCACTTTTTACCCTTCAATACGCAAATTGCCGTAATGGATAGCAGTAGATTCAGGATAGAAGACCAGAAAAGGTTTAGTATAGGATCTAATGAGGATTTCAGGTTTATGTACGATGAAACGACAGATGACAGGCTGGAGATTTCTGACGGGACAAATATGTTTCTTACGTTAAAAGATCAAGGCGCGGCGAGCGACTTTGATTTTAACGCCGGGCAGTTATTCATAAAGAACGACGGAAATGTCGGCATAGGCACGACCGGGCCTGATTCGCTATTGTCTTTAGCGCAGATTGCAGACAGCTCAGGATTAAAGATATACGGGCATGATGATCAGTCGGCCTCATACGGCACATTTCATTTAAATTCAGCCGGCACCGCGACTTTAAGCGCTTCCGCCGGCTTAGTGTTGTCACCCGGAGGCAATATAAGTTTAAAGAGCGCCGGAATTGTCGAAAATTCCAATTTCACCATAAGAGATGACGTGGAATTGGATTTTGGTGATGGCAAAGATTTTTACATGAGCTACATTTCAGCGAGCGACAGGTTGGATATATTCGATGCCGGAGCCGGAGCAGGAATGACCATAAGCAATACAGGCAGTGTAGGCATAGGTACAAACGACCCGTCCGTAGCCAAGCTCCAGATAACAGGCGATACAGCCGTAAGGACAGGCGACAAAGTGATAGTAGACTCAGACGACACGGCAGACTCATACATAACACACGACAACGCGAACAATTACGTAAGCATATACATAGACGGCGTAGAGTGTGCACGTGTTAAGAAGAAGTAAGGAGGGTAAACATATGTTGTCATTGCGAGAAGCATCTTTTTTGTCATTGCGAGAAGTGAAAACGACAAAGCAATCTCAGAGAAAGTTACTTAAAAAGTTTTTAAGCGAAAACATCAGGAGATTGCTTCACTAAGTTCGCAATGACAAAACCTACTGTCATTGCGAGGAGTGGGAACGACGAAGCAATCTCGGAGGAAATTGCTAAATGGATAAACAATATTACGTATACATAATAACAAACAAAAGAAACTCAGTCCTTTATACGGGCGTAACGAGCGACCTGGAGAAAAGAATATATGAACATAAAGAGAAATTAGCAGAGAGTTTTACCAGTAAATATAATATAGAAAAGTTAGTTTACTATGAAATGCATAACGACATAAACAATGCTATAGAAAGAGAAAAAAAGATAAAAGGCGGTTCACGATCTAAAAAGATTAAGTTGGTTGATGAGATGAATAGCGAGTGGAGAGATTTATATAGTGAAATATACTGAGATTGCTTCGCTTCGCTCGCAATGACAGAGCATATTTGTCATTGCGAGGAGCGAAGCGACGAAGCAATCTCAGAGGAAACTATTAACATGGGAAAAAGGTTGAACGGTTTAATCAAATTGACAGGAGGTGAGAGACATGGTATTAGGTAGATTTAAATTACGCCTTGTTCCTTGTCTCTTATCCCTTGTCCCTAAAACATGGAGGTCTAAAATGATTACCATAATCCGAAGATTTTTAACAGGTAAATCTATTCGCAGAAACAAAGGCATAGGTGACGCCCTATGGCGCCTGATACTAAGGAGCGGTCCCCCGCTTGTACCTGTAAGGGCCGGGAGTCTGTCTCCTTTGTCATTGCGGCATTCTTCTCCTTTGTCATTGCGGCATTCTTCTCCTTTGTCATTGCGAGGAGCGGAGCGACGAAGCAATCTCCTGAATAGCCGCTCAAAAAGCTTTTCAAGTAAAAATATGCTGAGATTGCTTCACTGTGTTCACAATGACAGATGGGCAAGATTTTTAGTCATTGCTTTTATGATTATTTTTGCCTTCAGCCTTCAGCCTTCAGCCTTCAGCCCCGCGGTATACGCCGCGGACAGCGGTGTCGAATTCGAAGCCATAGACGATCTAACCGTAAGCGGCACTCAGGGTACCAAAAATGATGCTGATTTGGAAGTAAAGGGTGTATCAGCTTTTACCGGGGATACCTTTATAGAGACCGGTGTCCTGGCCGGGCCTTATGGTGGATTCGGCAGGTATGAGAATTTGACCATAGATTCCGAGGCGATTGATAATTGGACCGCCGAGACTAAATGGACAGTGACGGCTGATAATACCGCGGCCCCTGACGGACAGACTACTGCGGAAAGGCTCGTTCAAAACTCTTCCGGCAATCCATATCTTTATAAATATGTGACAGAGGCGGATATAGCTACTTCCACGTACACTTTTTCTATATGGTTGAAAGGCAGTGCGGGAGGAGAAGAAGTCGGGTTGAGAATAGAATCAAGGGACGCTTCTTCTCAACAGCTTGAAGGAGGAAACAGTGATGTTACTTTGACGGACAGTTGGAAAAGATACTCGGTGACAAAAACATTCGCTTCTCCGGCTTCCGATACCGCCACAAAATTATTAATCAGCGTTTACAGTATAAACGCTAACGCCTATACCATCTATGCGTGGGGCGCCCAGCTGGAAGAATCTTCTACTCCCGGAGTATATGCCAAGACCACGACTTCCGCTGTTACCTCAGCGAGAGGCACCATTGTTGACGGAGATCTGAATGTAACCGGAGATATTTCCGGTAATATAACATCAGCAGCAGGATGGGTGGATGACGGTACTACAATACGTCTGGCGACTTCTACGGATAATGTAGGGATAGGGACGACTAATCCCGATATGTTGTTAACTCTTAAACAGCAAGCGGACGACAGTGGGTTAAAAATTATACAGGCAGGCAGTTCGGATTATGTGTCTATTTCTCTTGACCAGTTAGGTAACACCAAAATAGATTCCGTGAATACATTACTGCTTGAAGGAGGCAACCTTACTTTGAGTGACTCGACAGGGGAAGTAGCGAGATTAAGCTCGGGTAAAGTGGGTATCGGCACGGATGCACCCGGCACTAAACTTGACGTAAACGGCTCAT
>CAZEGO010000124.1:0-5185 GCA_964511955.1 uncultured Planctomycetia bacterium
CGCTTATTAAAATTTTATGCATAATGTTCTCCTTTGATGTTTCTGCTTTCGTACTTCGAATTTTATTTTAATGAATTTTCTAAAGTTCTAACTCCTGTTCCTTTCTCAAACTTATAACCCATCTCACCGAGTACCTTTTCGAGCGTCCCAAAACATACCACAAGGTCTTCCTTGTTTATATAGCCCATGGTAGCTATCCTGAAAATCTTGCCTTTCAACTGGGCCTGTCCCCCGGCCATGGCCACACCGTGAGCATCTCTCATGGTCTTGACCAATTTAGCTCCATCGATACCTTCGGGCACCTTAACCGAGGTCACGGCATCCGAATATGCCTCGGGCGCAAACAGCTCCATGCCCAGAGCACCTACGGCTTTTCTCACGGCCGCCGCATTTTTCGCATGCCTGCTTATAGTAGCATCGAGACTATCTTGTTTTATCATCTTAAGCGCCTCATTGAGACCTATTATAAGGTTTACCGCCGGCGTGTAAGGCGTGTCCGTCTTCTCCATGGACTTCTTATGTTTAGCTAAATTAAAATAATATTTGGGCAACTTTGAGGCCCTGGCCATCTCAAGAGCCTTATCGCTGAGAGTGACAAAAGCAAGACCGGGCGGAATCATCAGCCCCTTTTGAGAGCCGGATACTACCACGTCAATCTCCCACTCGTCTGTCTTAAGCGGTACGGCGCCCAGAGCGCTTATGGCGTCAACTACGATAATAGCTCCGTATCTTTTGGTAATTTCGGCAATGGCCTTTATATCCGTAGCCACGCCCGTGGAAGTTTCACACAGAGTAACATAAACCGCCTTAATCCCCTGTCCCTTGCTGCTTGTTACTTGTTGCTGAAATACCTTCTCTATGTCTTCGGCCTTAACGGCTTTTCCCCACTCAACGTCTATAGCTATATACGCTATCCCATAGGCCTCGCAAATCTCGCCCCATCTTTCTCCGAATTTCCCCCCTCTTACTACTACGGCTTTGTCCCCCGGGGAGAGAAGGCTCGAGACAGCGCCTTCCATCGCTCCCGTACCGCTTGAAGCAAAGATAAGAACGTCTCTCTTTGTTTCGAAGACATACTTAAGATTTTCTTCCGTTTCCCTGAGAATGGCCTGAAATTGCGGAGTCCTGTGGTGTATCATGGGCCTCGCCATGGCCTCTAAGGCTTCCGGCGGGACCGGAGTAGGTCCGGGTGTCAATAAATAATTTTTCATTTTTTGTCTCTCTTTCTATCGATTGATTTATAAATAATTTTTTATTTTTTCTTTTTGTGAGTTATGACTTCATCTATCACTCCGTATTGTTTGGCTTCCTCGGAGGACATGAAATAATCTCTGTCGGCGTCTTTCTGTATTTTTTCCAGGCTCTGACCCGTATGACTGGCCAATATGTGATTTATCCTGTCCCTCATTTTGAGTATCTCTTTCGCCTGGATGCTTATGTCGGATGCCTGGCCTTGCGCTCCTCCCCAAGGCTGGTGTATCATTACCCTGGAGTTCGGGAGGGCAAGGCGTTTACCTTTAGCTCCCGCGGCGAGAAGGACGGCGCCCATGCTGGTCGCCTGGCCGACACAATAAGTGCAGATATCCGGCTTAACGAACTGCATGGTATCATAAATGGCCATACCGGCCGTGACCATGCCACCTGGCGTGTTTATGTAAACGTTTATGTCGCTTTCCGAATCCTCGGTCTGTAAAAATAGCATCTGAGCTATGACAAGATTAGCCACGTTATCATCTATGGCTGAACCTATAAAAATAATCCTGTCTCTCAGAAGCCTTGAGTAAATATCATAAGCTCTTTCGCCTCTTTCCGACTGCTCGACGACCATTGGAATTAAAATTGACATAAAGCCTCCTTCGACTAGTGTAAAGTTTGAGGTGTAAGGTTAAAAGCAAAAAACCTTACGCCCAAAATGATTATAATATTTTCGCTTCTTTGATGAGAAACTCCATTACCTTTGCGTTTCTCATGTTAACGGCCATTTCGTCGAGCATATGCCTTTCTTCCAAATGCTTTCTTATCTCGGCATTGCTCTTCTGGTATTGTCGCGCTATTTCCTCTATGTGACTGTCTATCTCTTCCTGGCTTATCTGTATTTTTTCGGCCTGGGCTATTCTGTCGAGTATAAAAAAAGCCTTTACCTGCCTCTCGGCCTGTTTCTGAGAATTAGCCTCAAGTTCTTTTTTGTCCTTGTCGCTTAAAGTGAATTTTTTTTCGGGATTCTGCTTTTTCTGGATTTCCTCCATGTAAGCTATACGGTTTTCGGCGTCCTTGAGAAGTCTTTCTTTTTCGGCTTTTACCAGAGACTCCGGAAGCTCGAAGTTTACCGAATCCACTAACTGGTTGACAATCTGCATCTCCGTATCAGCGCGGGATTCCTGCTCGAGCCGGTTCTTAAGGTTCGTCCTTATGGCTTCTTTCAATTTATCCAGCCCTTCGAACCCAAGATCCCTGGCAAAATCGTCATCCAGCCTTGGAAGAGTTTTTTCTTTTTTCTCTCCTTCGTCTTTGGTCGCTTTTTGGGCGTAATTATCCCGTAAGGACTCAAGGTTTTTTTTCACTTCATCTTCCTTTACGTCGGTGTTTTTCTTTTTCACCTTTAACCCTTTGTAATTCCTCAGGGAAAATTCCGGTCTCGTTTCTATATTCGCGGTATAAGAAAACCCTTCTTTTATGTCGAGTTTTAAATCCGTTATATCAGGAAATCCTATAGGGTCGAGTTTATGTTCTTCTATAGCATTCCTGTAGGTATCCGGGACAAGCTTCTTGATAACATCCTCGCGAGCGGTCTTGCCATAGTGCAACTCAAGCAGGTCGCGCGGAGCGTTACCGGTCCTATAACCCGGGATACTGGCTATTTTTTTTATACTGCCATAGACCCTGTCAAACTCCTCCCTGACCTTTTCGGCCGGAAGTTTGACTTCTATCGTTTTTTTACAATTTTTATGTTTTTTTAATAACGATTTCATAAGCTTCTCTTTCTATTGGCAACCCTGGTAAGGCTACATGGTGAATTTCTCTCCGAGATAAATTTCCCTGGCTTTGGGGTCTTTCATCAGTACGTCCGCGGTCCCCGATATGAGCACTCTTCCTTCTGACATTATATATGAACGGTCTGTTATTTCAAGTGTTTCCCGTACGTTATGATCGGTCAGTAATATGCCCAGGCCCTTGTTTTTGAGTTCGGATATCATTCCCTGAGCGTCTGCCACCGCTATGGGATCTATCCCGCTGAAAGGCTCATCCAGGAGCATGAACAAAGGATTGGTCACCAAAGCCCGGGTTATCTCGAGCCTTCTTCGCTCGCCGCCCGAAAGCATATATGCTTTCTTATCGGCCAAATGCGCTATCTTAAGCTCGTTAAGCAGCTCTTCCAGCCTGTTTTTTCTTACCGAACGCGGCAGGTCCAGGGTCTCAAGTATGGCCATTATGTTTTCTTTTACGGTCAGCTTCTTAAAAACAGACGGTTCCTGCGAAAGGTAACCTATGCCTCTCCTGGCGCGCTTATACATCGGAAGTTTCGTTATGTCTTTCCCGTCAAAAAATATTTTTCCTTTATCGGGTCTCAGCATGCCCACTATCATATAGAAACTGGTAGTCTTACCGGCTCCATTAGGCCCAAGGAGGCCCACTATTTCACCTTTTTTTATGTTTATGTCGACCTCGTCCACTACTTTTTTTCTGTCGTAGGACTTGGTCAGGCCTTGTATTTCCAATAAATGATAGTTATTCTTCATGTCCGCTCTGTATAACCAATTTCGGCCTCTTCGGTAAAACTATCCTGCCCTGCTCCACAAGATAAATAGCCTTTTCGCTGTATGTAACGTTCTCGCCGTTTACCAGCCTTACGTTACCGCTGGCCACCACGGATTTTATTTTCCTGGTATCCTCGTCGAAATAAACGTCTATGCGGTCAGCAAATATATTACCCTGAGGATCTTCTACCTTTACGTTGTTACGGAATATAGCCCTGTTCTTGTTATAATTTATCTCCAAAGGGCCGTCGCAGGTTATTGTGGTTCGCGATTTATTCCTGTCCCCTGAGACAGCCGGCGAGCTTGCTTCGGAGTTAACGTTAGCTTTAACGTCTTTCTTTAATTCCGCTGTTTTATCAACAAGATTGCATACGGCCCCTACCCCTTCCACTTCAAAATCCGATTTTCTTATATTCACGGGTGATTCCGTCCAAACATCTTTTGTTTCCGCATACCAGTCCAATGAATCGGATGTCAGCCTGGTGCCGTCCGTGGACTTTATAATTACATTCTCTTTGAGTCGTACGACTTCGCTCTCTCTGTCAAAGTTCCCCTCTCTGGCCTTTAATTTCAGTGCGCTTCTGTCCCCGAAAGCAAGAGCCGAGATTTCGTTTATCTTTACCTTGTCTCCCTCTAACTCCGCTGTTTTCCCGCTAAGCTCCCATTTTTTGGCCCCGCCTTCTTCATACTGCACAAGAGAGAACCCGTTAATCTCCCCGTCGTCCTGCGCGAATACATAAGAACACAAGTGCGCAAAAGCACAAGAACACAAGAATATAAGTAAATAAAATTGTTTGTTCTTCGGTGTCTTAACCTGCATACTTTTTACTCCTGTATTTTATCTTCCGGACGGGTCTTCCATCTTCTGTGAAACCATACCCATTGCTCCGGATGTTTTCTTATCATATCTTCTATAGCTTTGGTGTATCTTTGTGTATTCTCCGTTATGTCTTTCTGTTTATTTCCGCTGTTAACAGTATCTATGGGCTTTTCAATGACTATCTCATGCCCGAAACTTTTCCTCACTATGAAACAGGGAACTATAGGGGCCTTTGCAACTAAGTTTAAAACCGCCGGCCCGCTGGGAGTATAAGCAGATTTTCCGAAAAAATCCACAAAGACACCCGATATGCTGTCCATATCCTGATCGGGCATCATGCCTATAAACTCGTTTTTTCTGAGTACAGCCATTACTTCTTTGGCCGAGGCGTCCCTGTAAATAATATTCACTCTGTTCCGCTTTCTTATCCCGGACAGAAAATCCTCGAAATATTTGGTCCTCATACGCCTGGCCACTACGTTCACCTTGTACCCTTTTATGCCGAAGTAGTGAGCCAGCAGCTCCCAGTTACCGAAATGTGCCGATAATACAATCCCGCCCTTGCCTCTTTTTATGAAATCCGCGATTGTTTCTATTCAGGTGCAACCGA
>CAZEGO010000125.1:0-5177 GCA_964511955.1 uncultured Planctomycetia bacterium
CTTGCGTCCAAAGTTGCGGAACTTGAGCATCTCCTGTTCGGTCTTGCTCACCATTTCTCCTATAGTCTTTATCTTAGCCTCTCGCAGACAATTTCCGCTTCTGACAGACAGCTCAAGTTCGGAAACGGGCATGGTCAGCTTATCCATCAGCTCCTTATCCTCCTTATCCTCAGCCTCTTCTTCTTCCTCGACTTCTACCTCCCCGAGCCTGCCGAAGACATCCAGATGCCTTTGGAGTACGTGCGCCGCGTATAAAAGCGCCTCTTTGGGCTCTACGCTGCCGTTGGTCCATATTTCCATAATGAGTTTGTCGTAATCGGTAATCTGCCCCACCCTCGTATCTTCCACGTGAAAATTCACTCGCCTGACCGGCGCGAACATGGAATCCACCGGGATCACGCCTATGGCTTGAGCTTCTTTTTTGTTTCTTTCGGATGGCACGTAGCCCCTGCCCTTGCCGATCTCCAGCTCCATATTAAAATTAGTATCTTTGGTGAGGGTGGCTATCTTAAGGTCTTTGTTTATTATCTCCACGGTGTCATCGGCTACTATATCCCCGGCCGTGACGACGCCTTTTTTGGAAGCCTTGAGACGCACAATCTTGGGAGACCTTGTGTGTGACCTCAAAATCAACTGCTTTACGTTCAATATAATCTGGGGCACGTCCTCAAGCACGTTAGGAATGGTCGAGAATTCATGCAGTACCCCGTCTATCTTCACCGACGTAACCGCGGCACCCTCTATGGAAGATATAAGAATCCGTCTTAAAGAATTTCCTATGGTAGCGCCGAACCCACGCTCGAACGGTTCTGCGGCGAACTTGCCGTAACATGAAGAATACTCCTTATCGTCGTATTCCAGTTTCTTCGGCATTTCAAAAGTTTTCCAGCTTATACCCATCACGCCTCCTTATATTTTAATTCCCTGCCTGCCGGGAGACAGGTAAAACCTAATCAATTCTTTAATCTACCATATCCCGCACCCGGTGTGGGATATGGTAATAATTTTTTCTTCTTTTATTTAGAGTACAGCTCTACTATCAGGTGTTCCTGTATGTCCATGCCGACATCTTTTCTCTGTGGAATCCTCATGACCTCGGCCTCAAAGTTATCGACCCGGCTCTTAAGCCATTCCGGGACAGCTCTTTCTTTGGTGGCCTCAACCACTTCTTTCATGTTCTTCACCAGGCGTTCTTTTTGTTTTATCTGTATCGCGTCTCCTGTCTTGACGCTGTAGGAGGGGATGTTAACTTTTCTGCCGTTTACGAGAACATTACCGTGTCTTACTATCTGCCGGGCATGGTCCCTGGAATAACTGAAACCCGCGCGAAAAATAACGTTGTCGAGCCTTCTTTCAAGAAGCTCCAGCAGTTTTTCTCCGGTGACACCTTTCGCTTTTTCCGCGATCTGAAAATACCTGCGGAACTGTCTTTCTAGTATCCCGTATATCTTCTTGACTCTCTGCTTTTCTCTTAACTGCAATCCGTAGTTAGAAACCTTGGGGCGCCTTCTGCCTTTTCCGTGCTGGCCCGGCGCATAACTCCTTCTCTCAAAGGCGCACTTATCCGTATAGCATCTCGCGCCTTTAAGAAAAATCTTCATACCTTCCCGCCTGCATACTCTGCATGATGGACCTGTGTATCTTGCCATTATTTAACTCCTTAATGTATCTAAGTTTTACTTATTATCCGATTTATACTCTACGTCTTTTCGGCGGCCTGCATCCGTTATGAGGAATGGGGGTAACGTCCCTTATGGCACTGACCCTCAGGCCCGCGGCCTGAATCGCTCTTATCGCAGACTCCCTGCCCGCGCCGGGTCCTTTGACGTAGACTTCCACGTCCTTAAGGCCGGCCTCCACGGCTTTTTTGGCCGCGTTTTTAGCCGCTATCTGGGCCGCGAACGGCGTGGACTTCTTGGACCCCTTAAATCCCGAGGAGCCGCAGCTCGCCCACACGATCGAATTACCCTGCTTATCGGTTATAGTAACGATAGTGTTATTAAAGGTAGCCAGCACATGCGCTACTCCGCTCGAAACTGATTTCAGACTTTTTTTTCTGGTCTTCCTTTTTTCCGCCATCTTTTATCTCCTGCTTATTTATACTCCTAAGCTTTTTCCTTTTCTCGTAACTCCCACTGTTTTCCTGGGGCCTTTTCTCGTCCTGGAGTTCGTGCGGGTCCTTTGCCCTCTCACAGGCAAAGACCTCCTATGCCTGAAGCCCCTGTAAGATCCGATGTCAATCAGACGTTTTATGTTCTGGCTTGTCTCTCTTCTCAGGTCACCCTCCACCCTGTATTCTTTCTGTACTATCGCGGCTATTCTGGAAACTTCTTCTTCCTTAAGATTTTTCGTTCTGGTACTGAGATCAACCCCGGCCGCTTTTAGTATTTTCTGAGATGAGGGGAGGCTTATGCCATAAATATAAGTCAAAGCCACTTCTATTCTTTTTTCTTTCGGTAGATCGATTCCTGAAATTCGAGCCATTATTACACACCTTTCCCGCTGTCCGTTCGCAGGCAGAAACTATCCCTGTCTCTGCTTATGCTTCGGGTTTGAGCAGATTATCCTTATAACTCGCTTGCGCTTCACTATTTTGCATTTGTCACAAACAGGTTTTACCGATGGTTTAACTTTCATTTGTCCGTCCTATTTCGATCTGTAAGTTATGCGTCCCCTGGTTAAATCGTAGGGAGACAGCTCCATTTTTACTTTATCGCCCGGGAGGATCTTTATGAAATACATCCTCATTTTACCGGAAACATGAGCAAGTACTTTATGTCCGTTTTCCAGCTCTACTCTGAACATTGCGTTCGGCAGAGATTCCAATACCGTACCTTCTACTTCTATCGCGTCTTCTTTAGCCATCTAACATCCTCTGTGTTGAGTTAATATCCGCGGTTCTCCTTCCGTAACGCAAATCGTATGCTCAAAATGCGCCGATAATTTCCTGTCTCTGGTGACCGCGGTCCAGTTATCCTCCAGTATCTCGATTTCGTACGTACCCTGATTAATCATGGGCTCTACGGCCAGGACCATGCCCTTTTTTAGTCTCGGTCCCGTACCTGCCTTACCGTAGTTGGGTATTTCGGGCTCTTCATGCATCCTGCTCCCTATCCCGTGGCCCACGAATGACCTGACTACGGAATAACCCCGCGACTCCGCATAATCCTGTATAGAGGATGAAACATCGAAAAGCCTGCACCCCTCTCTGGCTTGCATAATACCGGCCGACAGGGCATTTTCGGTAACAAGCAGGAGTTTTTTCGCGCTTTCCGGGACAGCCCGCCCAACCTCAACAGTGACTGCCGCATCGCCGTAAAATCCGCTCTTTTCCGCGCCTACGTCTATGCTTAATATGTCGCCGTCACGCAGCCGTCTTTTTCCGGGAATGCCATGAACGACCTCTTCGTTTACGGAAGCGCATATGGTTCCCGGAAAACCCTTGTATCCTTTAAAAGCCGGCTTGCCGCGAAGGCTTCTTATTATTTTCTCGGCCTCTCCGTCAAGCTGTATTGTTGATACTCCCGGTTTGACCATTCGCTTAAGCTCGCGCAAGACCGATTTTACTACGGCGCATGCCTCGGATATAAGCTGGATTTCACGATCGGTCTTTATCTCGATCATTTATAATACCAAAGAGCTTCTCGTATACTTCGTCTGCCCCTAAATCTCCGGATACTTCTACCAGTATGCCTTTGTCTCTATAATAAGCTATAAGGTCTTTTGTCTGACTGTCAAAAACCGTAAGTCTTTTCTTTATGGTCTCCGGTTTATCGTCTTTTCTCTGGTAGAGCTCTCCGCCGCACTTATCGCAAACGCCTTCTTTTTTCGGCGGCATGTTTACCGCATGATAATTAGCGCCGCATTCTCTGCATATCCTTCTTCCCGTCAGCCTGAACATAAGCGTCTCTTCGCTGGTTTTAAAATAAACTACCATGTCCAACGGCATGGAAACTTTCGAAAGAGCCTCGTCCAGCTTCGAGGCCTGATATACGGTGCGGGGAAAACCGTCCAACATAAAAGACTTACTCTTATCCAAAGAACGTATTTCGGAGATCATCATCTCTATCACAATATCGTCGGAGACCAGCTCGCCTTTTTCCATGAACGATTTGGCCTTATTCCCTATCTCGGTACCTTTTTTAACGTTCGACCTGAGTATGTCTCCGGTGGAGAGGTGTATGTAGCCCAGTCTCTCTTCCAGCATAACGGCCTGCGTACCTTTTCCCGCCCCGGGCGGCCCCAGCAATACAATTCTCAAAATATATCTCCTATCTTACCGGTATCTACCGTTAACCGGGTCATCGTCTTCCTTTGATCCTGCCTTTTTTCATAAATCCGTCATAATGCCGCATTAAAAGCTGGGACTCTATCTGCCTCATAGTATCCAACATCACTCCCACTACTATAAGAAGAGCGGTGCCGCCGAAAAAACTCGCTATCAGGTAAGGCACGTTAAGCCATGCACCCAGCATATCCGGAAAAACAGCTATAAAAGCCAGGAACATCGCTCCCGGCAAAGTAATCCTGGTGATAATAAAATCAAAATATTCCGCCGTGCGCCTCCCCGGTCTGACGCCGGGAACGAATCCACCGTATTTTTTCATGTTTTCAGCTACGTCCTGCGGATTAAAGGTAATAGCCGTGTAAAAATAAGCGAAAAATATTATCAATAAACTATAAATCACGGTATACAGAATCTGGCCTCTTACCAGAGACTGGGCTATCCTCTGTAAGCCGGGGTTAGGTATAATACTGGCTATGGTGGCCGGAAAAAGTATCAAAGACTGCGCAAATATAATCGGGATTACTCCGGCCTGATTAACTCTCAGCGGGATATAAGTGCTCTGTCCGCCGTAGACTTTTCTGCCGATTATCCTTTTGGCGTACTGAACGGGTATCTTTCGCTGCCCCTGCGTAATCAATATTACGGCCACTATGACACCCACACCTATTACGGACATAAGTACGAGCGTCATGGGGTTAAGCTGTCTGGTTTCCGGGGAAAAAGGAGCGGCTAACACCGCTACCTGGTATAACGCGCTGGGAAGCCGCGAAAGTATACCGGCAGTAATTATAAGAGAAATACCGTTACCTATGCCTCTCTCCTGTATCTGTTCGCCCAGCCACATAATAAACGCCGTACCGGTGGTTAAAGTGATAACGGTCAAGAGTCT
>CAZEGO010000126.1:0-5079 GCA_964511955.1 uncultured Planctomycetia bacterium
CCGAGGGGACACTCCTGAGCACAAAATTCATAATCCAATGAATATTTTGTGCTCAGGAGTGTCCCCTCGGTACACGTCCCCCAATATTTTTATCCTGATTTCTTAACTAGAAATACGTGAGGTCTGTTTGTGACGGGATTTTCTTTTACTATTACCGGGGTCTTGTAGACCTCCTCTATTATCTTATAGGTAAGAACTTCTTTAGGGGTACCCTGTTTTTTTACTTTTCCGTTTTCCAGAAGCACCAGACTGTCGCAATATTCGGACGCCAGGTTTAAATCGTGCAGGACAGTGACTATCGTGAGTTTCGTTTCTCTTTTGAGTTTCGTCAATAACGAAAAAATCTCCACCTGATGGCTTATATCAAGATGAGTCGTGGGTTCGTCCAGGAACAGTATTCTTGGTTTCTGAGCGAGAGCTTTCGCTATTATTATCCTCTGCCTCTCTCCTCCGCTCAGCTCGTCTATGAACCTGTCCTTTAGTTTCAGAGAATCTACGCTCTCCAACGCCTCCATGGCTATCTTCACGTCCTTTTTTGATTCAAACCCGAGCCTTCCCATAAATGGTATTCTTCCCATAAGTACTACATCAAGTGACCTAAACGGAAAGTTGAACATGGTTTCCTGAGAAACCACCGATGCAATCTGTGACATCTCCCTGACCGATATCCGCTTTATATCCTTTCTCATCAGGTATATCTCGCCTTTAATAGCATCCAGGGATTTCGTGGCCGTACGCAAAAGAGTGGACTTGCCGGACCCGTTAGGCCCTATTATACCCGTAAGGCCGCCCACCTCCGCGCTTAATGTCACGCTGTCCAGTACTTTATTTTTTCCGTATCCTGATGAAACATTTAAAAAATGCAGCATTACTTAAAGCTTGCCTTTCTGTGTCTCTTTAATATATAGATAAAAAACGGCACCCCGGCCAAAGATGTGATCGCGCCTATCGGAAGTTCTCCCGGAAAAACCACGGACCTTGAGATTATATCACATAACAACAGAAAAGAGCTTCCGAGTATTGCTGAACCCAATATAAGCTTCCTGTTATCCGGCCCAAGTATCTTACGCGTAATATGTGGGACCATAAGCCCTACAAAACCTATGACGCCGCACATGGCCACCGTAATACTGGCTACCAGAGCGGCTATTATTATAAATATTTTCTTTATGCGGTCGGGCTCTATTCCCAAATGAAGCGCCTCCTCGTCACCCAACGACAAAGCGTTAAGTTCTTTAGAGAACAACAGGGCTATTAGAATACACGGCAGCACGACCACCGCCGTCAACGCGAGAGGCAATACCTTATAGGTCTGCAGGTTACCCATAAGCCACCACATCGCGGAATGGACTTTCGTGCTGGGCGAATTAGCGATGATAAACATCAGGACCCCCGAAAACAAGGCGCTCATCAGGACCCCCGCTATGACCATGTTCTCCGCGTACATTTTGTTGTCTATCTTAGCCAGGTTGTATACTATGAGTATAGTTATGGTTCCGCCAATAAAGGCAAGACCGCTTACGGCGTAAAACACGGGGAAAAAAATCAACGCAATAACGGCCGCCAGGCTGGCTCCCGAAGAGATACCTAAAACGTACGGCTCGGCCAGAGGGTTCCTCATCACGCTCTGGAGTATCGCGCCCGAAAGGCTCAGGCCCGCCCCCACCAAAACAGCGGCAAAACCTCTTAAAAGCCTTAGTTTTAAAATATCCGAATAGTTACCGGAGAAAACCCTGTCAAGCGGGATGGCAACCGGTCCAATCATTATGCCGGCCAGAAAAAGCGCAACAAGTAAAGAAAAGCAGTAAACGGAAAATCTTGTAAAGTCAATCCTCTTCATAGAATATCCTGTGTAAAGCTTCGACGGACTCTAATACCCTGGGACCGGGCCGCAACAATATGTCTAAATCGAGGTTTCCGTAAACCCTCTTATTCTTCACGGCGTTAATGGAAGCGGGCAGATTTTCCACGTCGGAAAATCCGGCTATCAAAACTATGTCCGGATTTCTTTTTATAAGAAGCTCGTAACTGAACATACCGGAGTCCTTCCTGACATCCCATGCAATATTAGTACCTCCCGCGGCCTCTATGACGTCCCCTAAAAAAGCAGCCCCTGTAATAAGAGGATCGTCGAATAACTGTATAAAAACCCGGGGCTTTTCCTTCTTTATATCCTTTTGTAGCAACTTTATCCTGTTCCTTATTTCGGCGGTTATTTCATCCGCTTCTCTTTCCTTTCCGAAAATCTGTCCGAGCTCCTCTATACTATCGCAAATCTCCTCGATGCTTCCCGGCGAGAGCGATTTAACTTTCACGCCCAGTCCTCTCAAATACTCACCTTCATCGTCCGACATGTCCCTGTGAGCAAATACATAATCCGGTTTCAGCAGGATTATTCGTTCCATATTCGGCCTGAAAAAAGTACCTACTTTTCGAATAACCAGTGCTGCCTCCGGATAATTAGAATAGTTGTCTACCCCCACTATATTATCGCCCATCCCTATGGCGAAAAGCATCTCCGTTATATTTGGGGCCAGAGATACTATCCTGATATCCCGCGCTTCGCAGTTCAGAGCAGGCATTAGAAGTACGGACAAAAAAAGGACTATCCTGACGTAGTTCATATTAATTAAATTATATACTCTTCGGGACTGCATTTAAAATTCTATTCCCTTTCTGGCGATTTTATTTTTACCGAAAGGATGTTTTTTTTCTTTCATTTCGGTTATATAATCGGCATACTGCTCTATATCAGCTATATCGCCCCGTCCGGTAAGAACAAGCTCTTTGTCGGGCGGAAAGGATTTTAAAAAAGAGACAAACGACCTCCTGCTTAAAAAACCCTGATCGTACGCATTAATAACCTCGTCGAGAACCATCATATCGTATTTACCCTTGGAAGCGATTTCCCTGATTTTTTTAAAAAATTCCTTAATTTCTTTTTTTGCGGAACTCCGGACGGCAAACATTGGGTGGTATCCTTTGCAGAAGAACAACCGGACGTTCTTTACTTTTTTTAAATGGTTGCGTTCACCGCAGGCTATTGATGTGGGTTTAAAAAACTGGAATATAGAGACCTTAAGCCCCTGGCCCACTGCCCTGACCGCGAGCCCTAAAGCGCATGTCGTCTTCCCTTTCCCTGTTCCCGTATATATGTGTATCATTGTCGGTTTTCTATGTTCTTTTGTCTGAGAATCTTTAGTACGGTATCCGCGACATTTCGCGCAATAAGGCCGTTACCCCTGGCCGTGCAATGCCCGAAGTCGCCTGCGAACATATCCTGAAAAAGTTCACTATAACCAACGCCCCGGTTTAAAGCTCCCATAAAATTATGTTTGTTTTCCACGAAAATCAAATCCTCGCTCCCGCTCATAGCTTTCTTTAAAGGATCGATATCCCTCATCGGATATTGCATAAGAATTACCTTAGCATTATTATCGGCACAAACCCGGGCTATTTTTTTCATATTCAATACGGTGTTCGGGTAATAAAACAGCGGCTCCTCGTCTTTCACGGATTCCGCTTTATCAAAATAATACCGGGCGGATTCGGAATCGCCCGACACCAGGCAGCATACTGCCAGGGCCCTGTAATAAGTAGCGTGCCGGGTATGCAGTTCTGCGCATGATTCAAATATCTCTTTCGCCCCGGAATAATCTCTTTTTTTCAAAAAAAGATAAGAGCCGTAATCGAAAAGGATGTTTGGAGACGGTGATACTGTATCTAAGGCTTTCTTATAAAAAAACTCCTTTTTTTCTTCGAAGTATTCTCCGAGCGCCATCTTACCGTAAGCCCATCTTTCGCCGATTCCTTTTTCAATCATGGCTTCTAAAATTTCCGTTGTTTCAGACCCCCTGCCTATATCTCGATAGCAATAGTAAAGACCTTCATAAGCATGGAAATTCTCATCGTCCTCTTCTATTATTTTCTCCAGAATTTTTGTCGCCCTGTTGTATTTACCCTGAGACCTGTAATACATAGCAAGGTTCACGCTGGTTTTATTTCGCACGCTGAATCTTTTAAGAATCATCTCGCATAATGCATACAGTTTTGATTCTCCCAAAAAACCCCGGGCAACGAATGTTTCCATACTCTCGGAATCATTGACACCCATCATCCCTATCACTATATCGGGTTTATAAGTCCTTACATATTCCTCAATATTGACAACGATACCGCTGGTGTCGACGGAGGCCCTTCCCTTGTTTATGACTCGTATTTTGCTTTCATAATGATTAGCGAGCTCCTTTTCCAGAAGCCTGGGATATGAGTTAACGCCGCCGCACATGGTGGTCGATTCGCCCACGCATAAAACAGTGTAGTCGTAATCCTCCTTATCAAGCGAACTGTTTCGGGCATCCATCGATAAAACATAAAAAAAAGAGGCCGCGCGGAGGACTATTTCCATCAAAAAAAATGACAGGATTATACCGAAGAGTATCAAGCCGATTTTCTGTATTAAAGAAATTTTATTTTTTACCTTCATGACTTATGTAATTCCTACATATATCCTCTGAGGTACGTCTCTCCCGTCAGGGTCAAAATCGTAACTACTACAGCCGCTATGACCACGCCGGCGCACGCTGCTATTAACGTGGGGACGAATCTCATGCGCAAAAGAGACGCGACCAGGCATCCCGTCCAGACACCGGTTCCCGGAAAGGGAATGCCCACGAAAAGCATCAGGCCTATAGCCTCGTATTTCTCTATAAGCCTGCCTTTTTTTCTGGCGTGGGCAAATAACCAATCGAAGAATCTACGCATAAAAGCGGTCCTGCTCAGCCTTCGGGAAACAGGCTCGAAAAAAAAGTAAATCGGAGCTATAGGGAGAATGTTTCCCAGAATAGAGTAAAAAAGTACTGTTTTTACGTTCTGTTCGAGCACCAACATACCTATAGGTATGGCAGCCCTGAGTTCAGTGACGGGAAAAGTACTGAGAATAAGGATGGTCTTCCCGGGGGATAACCCGAAAGACATCAAAAAATCAATTATTCTTTCGGAAAAACTCATAGATTATTAATTTTATAAATCTGATAGTATCAAAAAAAGGATTTATCTTGCTGGACTCCCCCTGATAAA
>CAZEGO010000127.1:0-3472 GCA_964511955.1 uncultured Planctomycetia bacterium
TTCGCCTAAATTTCTTGTTGAAACACTTAATGTTCCTGCAGCACCTGCGAATATTGCTTTTCCACTTCCTCGGGATATATATTTTTTCCGGAGCTCAAAACTATCACTTCCTTTAACCTGCCGGTTATATAAAAATACCCGTCCCCGTCTTTATATCCCAGGTCCCCCGACAGAAACCATCCGTCTTTAAGCACCTCTTCCGTCTTGTCCGGCTTGTTATAATAGCCTTTCATAACGTTCGGGCCTTTAATGGCTATATTGCCTATACCGTTATTATCCGGTTCCTTTATAGTCATTTTCACGTCGGGTATCGGGTGCCCTATGGAGCCCGGGCGTATTTTATTAACGGGACAAAGGCTGGCAACGGGAGAGGTCTCGGTCAGGCCGTAACCCTCGAGTATTTTAAAACCCAACTTTAAAAATTCACCGGTTACTTTCTTGTCGAGTTTGGCTCCGCCCGAAACAAAGAACCGCAATCTCCTTCCAAAGACCCTGACGACACCGAACCGCATAAGTATTTTAAAAAATCGGGCCTTAAAAGAGTCGGTCTCTCTCCTTTTCCGGGTCATGCGGTTATGCATCATATGAAATATCTGGGGCACGCCTATAAAAATGCTGGTTCTTGACTCTTTTATGTATTGCCTTAATTTTTCAGGCCAGTCCTCCGGCGCGTATACTATTTTTGCCCCCAGAAAAATCGGCAGTATCATAGTCGCCATCATGGCGTAACTATGATAAAGCGGCAGGACAGACAGTATAACGTCTTTCGGACTGAATATATTAAGGGCTTTCAGCGAATTATAGTTCGAATACAAGTTTTTATGGGTAAGCATTACGCCTTTCGGCAGGTCAGTCGTTCCGGAAGTGTAAAGTATCACCATTAAATTGTCCGGTTTCACTTTTAGGGGTTTAAAATATTTTTCGTTCCGGGTTTCTCCGGAGGCGCGTAAGGCCGGCGTTATAACTTTATCCACACCATTCAGGTTGCTTAAAAAAGTAGCGAGCTTCCTGTCCTTATCCGAGGTATAAACAAACTTTGCCCCCGAATCATCGATTATATTACGTATGTCCTTTTCCGAAAAAGCGGGATCCAGGGGGACAGCTATAGAGCCGAGGTAAGAAAGTGCGAAAAATATTACCGGCCAATCGGGTCCGTTCGGCAGTATTATCGAGACCTTATCCCCCTGCTTTACGCCGTTTACCGCAAGATAAGAAGCCAGGGCCTCGACTCTCGATAATAATTCCGAATAGGTTAAAGTCTGTTTTTCCGGGTTCTGCTTGGATTCTATGGCAATTTTTTTTCGGTTTTTCCGTGCCGAATCCGCGAAGTTTTCGCCTAAGCCGTAGGACGTCACCATCTGAAAGTCACCCCTCCGCCTGCGTATTTCTCTTTCCGGTTCAAAACACTTTCCAGAAACATAATCCCCTCAGGCTTAAGAATTTTTTTGTCCAGCCGTAATCTCATACGCCGTGAATCCGGTATAACCGATATTATCATTCTGCGGTTCCGGCCCAGGCCGGATCTGCACTCAAAAGAAACTCTGCGCCGAGTCGTCTTTTTTTTCGACACTTTTACGTTAACACCGAAATCAACGTAAGTCTTTTTATTCCTCGGGACTATCTTCCCGAAAGCGATCTTAAAATCAAAACCCGATTTATCATCCCTATCCAGGGAATATCGCGCCTTATACCTGTCCGTAATCTCCCAAGTGCCCCTGAAAATCAGCTTTTTCGACTTTTGGTGAGCCGTATATATTATCTCGTTATTTTTGCTCAGGCTCCAGGCTCCGAAAAGGGTCATGTCATTGTCTCCCAGCCTTTCTCTCTTAAGCCGGAATACCAGTCTGTTGTTTCCGTCTGCTTTCCATGACCCTTCGAATTCCACCCTGTCCGATGAAATATCAAACACCAGTTTATTTCCGCCCGCTGCGGCCAGACGCGTATTAAGTTTTAATTTTCTTCTGCCGGCCCTGCTTGCGGACAATATCAGGTCGTGATTTTTGTCCAGGTAATATTTCCCGGTAAATTTAATGCGGGAAGGGATATCTTTTCCGAAAGGCCTCTTTATTTCGTAATACAACCTGTTCTTTTTATCCACCTTATAGCTGCCTTCGAGAACCTGCCTGAATCTTTTCAGCGATGTCCTGTTTTTTGTACCGCGAGCTACAAGTCTGTTTCTTGAGTCCACTTCGTAAGATATCTTCTGTCTCATAAGCTTTTTAGGAAAGATGATATGCCTTCGAGATATTCCTCTTTTGACTCTATACAGCAATCATTATGCCTTCCCGAGATAACCACGTGAGTCTTTGGCTCTTTTGCCGCGTTAAAAAGCCTTACGGAATGCCCAAAGGGTACTATATCATCCTCTTTACTGTGTATAATAAGCTTAGGGATCGTAATTTCGCTTATTTTACTCAAAGAATCATATTTTGAATATATTATAAAAGCCGGAAAGACCGGATAAAGGAGCCTGGCCATGTCCGTGGAGCTGGTAAACGTGGATTCGGTTATCAGCGCGCCCCTGTTTTTTCCCGCCGCCAGTTCTATAGCCACGGCTCCCCCGAGTGACTCGCCGTATATTATAATCTTTTCGGGGTTGATTTCCTTTACCGATACCAGAAAATCGTATGCGGCCTCGGAGTCCGCGTACAACCCTTTTTCCGAAGGCCTGCCTTCGCTTTTTCCGTAACCCCTGTAGTCGAATATAAAAACATTAAAGCCGAATCGACGCAGGTTGGATATCTTTTCCAGCCTGTCTCCTATGTTGCCTCCGTTGCCGTGGCAAAAAAGAAGTGTCCGTTCGGTATCCGGCAAAGGTATCCACCAGGCGTTAATTTTAACGCCGTCGCGCGTAGATATGTACACTTCCTCGTAGTCCATGCCGAACGATTTCGGCGTGAACTCGATTCCCTTATCCGGAAAATAAAGAGATCTGTATTCGAAATACCTGAGATATGAAAATACCGCCGCTACTAATATAACGACGTATAAAAAAGACTTTATCATGCCCTGTCTCCCGTTCGTTAGAGTCTTGTGCCCACGATTCCGCCTAAAACAGCAATGTCTTCGGTGGATAATATTTTTTTCGCGCTCTCGTTAAATACCATATTGCATTCCGCGTCAAATTCGTCGTCTTTTTCCCATAATATTATCCCCGCCTTTATTTTGGAAAATACCTTTACGCTTACCGAGGCGCTGCCCATATCCATTTTTTCCATATCGAGGGTGTCGCCGCGTTCGAATAAAAAAGACGGGTTATCGGAATATTTTCTCAAAACAGGCTCTATCGCTCTTTTTCGGAAAGCCGGAAAATACTCTTTACCTCCGTCCGTCTCCTTGAAAGAAATCCACCTGTCCCTCTCGATGCTGCTTATATTTTTTTCTTTGGCGAGATAATGCAAAATGAGTATGGAATAGTACGGTTTGGCTTCGGTATTACGGGAAAACGAATAAATTCTCCTTCGGGAAAAGT
>CAZEGO010000127.1:3482-4970 GCA_964511955.1 uncultured Planctomycetia bacterium
CAACCCAGTGACTTTATATTTATCTTTTAAAAAATACACGGGCTCTTCGGGTAAACCCGCTTCTTTAAGCGACTCCCAGGCTTTATCAAGCGAAACTGCATACCCCATAAACAAATCCCGATAAGTTATTACCGAACTTCACATTTAAGTTAACACGCGCCGTAATACCCGCTTCAATTGCACACTTGAGGTGCACACTTTAGGTAATACCTGAAATGTGCAATTATGTATCAAATCCGTGTTTTTTTGAACTTTGCCCCGCATCCATGCCCCAATCCATGCCCCAATCCATGCCCCACACCCGGTGTGGGATATGGTTTTTATTGACCCGGGGGTCAAATTTATTGATAAATTACTTTAACAAGGCAGAGGCCTTTTGCCGGGGCGGTTTGGCCTGCGGCCGCTCTGTGTTTTTTTTCTAAAATTTCTTTTACCTTTTGGGGTTTTGTCCTGCCTCTCCCCACGTCTATAAGAGTGCCTGTGATATTACGTACCATATTGTACAAAAACCCGTCCGCCTGTATGTATATGTTCATGACAGGAGGCGTGCTTACTATGGAGAGTCTTGATATCGTTCTGACCGAGCTTCTTTCTCTTTTATCGCTCGCTTGAAAAGACCTGAAATCCTTCTTACCTAAAAGCCATACAGCGCCTTCTCTCATAGCCCCCGCGTTTAAATCATACGAAACCAGAGCCGCGTGCCTCATAAGTAAAGGCGACCTTGTTTTTCTGTTGAGGATAGTATACCTGTAAAGTTTTTCTTTAGCGTTGTATTGTGAGTGAAAGTCCGCGGATACGTCTTCGGCTGAAAGTGTTGCCACGTCTTTGGGGAGGTGTGAATTCAACCCTTTTTTTATATTGCTCGGGGGAAGATTCGAGTTTATCCTGAAATTAGCGACCTGGCCTTCGGCATGCACTCCGGAGTCCGTCCGCCCGGCCCCTATAACTTTTATGTCTTTTCCGAAAAGTTTTTTACCGGCTTTCTCGATCTCTCCCTGGACGGTCCTGTGTTTATCCCTTATCCCTGATCGCTTATCCCTGGGGCTCTGAGTCTGCCAGCCCCGGAACCGGGTACCGTCGTATTCTATTGTCAGACATATATTACGAACCATTAAGAAATGAGAAGTTCCGCGATCTGTACCGCGTTGAGAGCCGCGCCTTTTCTGAGGTTATCGCTGACAATCCATAAATTAAGTCCTTTTTCAAGAGACTCATCTTCTCTTATCCTGCCAACAAAGGTAGCGTCTTTTCCCACAGCGTCCAGGGGCATCGGGTATTTATCCGAGGAAGGATCGTCTATCAATTCTATACCGGGCGCCTTTTTTAATATTTCGGCAGCTTCTCCTGCACTGATCTTTTTTTCGGTCTCTATGTTCACCGCCTCGGCATGGGAAATAACTACGCCTACACGTACGCATGTGGCGGTAACCTTTATGTTTTCGTCTCCCAGTATCTTCCTCGTCTCGTTGACCATCTTCATCTCCTCTT
>CAZEGO010000128.1:0-4962 GCA_964511955.1 uncultured Planctomycetia bacterium
AGAGGAGAGCAGATTATCGTTCTCAAAGAAAAAGAAGGTAAAAAGGTTCTGCCTATCGTTATAGGTATAATGGAAGTGACTTCCATTAAGATGACCGTCAGCGGAATAAAGCCGCCCCGCCCCATGACCCACGATTTACTTTTATCAACTGTAAAACAACTCGGAGCGGAGCTGAAAAAGATAGTTATTACCAAACTGGAAAATAATACCTTTTTCGCCAAACTGGTTCTATCGATGGACGGCAGGATCGTAGAAGTTGATGCCCGGCCCAGCGACAGCATAGCTTTGGCGGTAAGGGCCGAAGTCCCCATATTTGCGGAACAGAGTTTGTTAAATACCGTTTCGCCCAATCCTTAGTTATCTTTTCCCGTTATTTATTTTAACCGATCTTATAAGGCTGGAGTGTTTTGTAATTTTTATCGCCATGTCATCCACTATAGAATAAATACAGGGGATCACTATAAGAGTAAGTAGAGAGGCGAAAGCTATGCCCCAGCATATTGAGAGTGCCATAGGTACGAGAAAAGGGTCCTTTCCGCCGATACCGTAAGCTACTGTAGAGAGTCCCCCTACGGTAGTTATAGTGGTAAGCATTACCGGTCTCAATCGCAATTGGCCTGCTCTGATAATTGAACTTCGCCTGTCAAGTCCTTCTCTTCGCAATTTATTAATAAAATCCACGAAGACTATGGAGTCGTTTACCACGATACCGTTAAGGCCCACTATTCCCAATATGGCCATGAATGATAAAGGCATACCGTGCAACAAAAAGGCTATTATCACACCTATCAGGCCGAAGGGTATGGCAAGCATAACTATAAAAGGCTGGATTATGGACTTGAAGGAAGAAGAGAGTATGAGATATATTATCAAAAAGGCGTAGAAAAAAGCAGCAAGCAGGCTTTTAAGTGAATCCATTGTCTCTTCCTGTTCCCCCCCGTATTTTACCGAATATCCCATGTAACGGTCCGATATGTCACCGAATTTTTTCTGAAGCATTTGGTTAACCTTGAGAGAGGTGATTTTGTCCGTATCTACGTTAGCGGAAGCCGTTACAACGCGTTTGCCGTCCAGATGATGAACCGTCGTAGTCCCCGGCACTTTTTCGATATCGGCTATGTTTTTAAGAGGAATGAGTTTCCCGGTATCATTACGTACCAGGATTCTGTTGAATACCTCGATTTGCCCGGAATATTCTTTGGGGAACATTACCGTAACATCCGTTTCTTCTTCGGCCTTGACCGGCTTTATTTTAGTCGCTATGCTACCCTCGAAAACCGCCCGGACGGTTTTAGCTATCTGTGCAACGTTTAGTCCCGCCAAAGTAGCTTTTTTATTGTCCACTTTGACGCGTATTTCCTTTTTTCCGGGTTTGTGATCCCATGTTATGTCCGTTGTGCCTTCTATTGTTTTCAGATAATCCATATACTCGAAAGCTATTTTATCCAGGATTTCAAAATTCTCTCCTCTGATTTTAGCTTCGACGGCTTTTCCTACAGGAGGCCCGGCCTCCGGCTTATCGAACCGCATATCTTTAAAACCCGCAAAAGTCTTTGTTTTATTTCTTACCTCGTCTATGATTTCATCGACGCTTCTTGCTCTGTCCTGTTCGGGTACCAGATAAACGGTTATTTGTACCATATGACTTCCCTGTCCGGCGAATGGATCGTTTCTGTCCTCGGATATCTGTCCCACCGAAGTCACGAAACTGTCCATTTCGTCGGACGGCAGCTTTGAAACGACCTCTTCATAGGGAGCTATCAGTTCGTTTGTTTTTTCAAGCGGCGTCCCGATAGGGGCTTCTCCTCTTATGAAGAAATAGTTAATACCCGCGCTCGGAAACAATATGAATTTCAATACTGTAAAAGCCAATACGGAGCATATAATCAGAATGACGGTAAAAAAACCCACCACCTTATATTTTCTCTTAATAGCTCCGGTAACTGTCTTTGTGTAAAAGCCGACCAGTTTTTTAAACCATACCACGTTTTTAGCGCCTTTGGATGTTTTCTTAGACACGTTATGATTAATTTTTACAAAATCGGCAAGATGGCAGGGCAGGATTATCAATGCCTCGCCCAGTGAGGCCAGTAATGCTATTATAAGTACGGTAGGTATGTTTCTTATAAATTTACCGATAATACCGGTCATAAACAGAAGGGGAGAGAAAGCGGCTATTGTGGTGAAAACCGCCGTAAGGACAGGCAACATCACTTCCTCGGTTCCTTTTATGGCGGCCTCGCGGCTTTTCATGCCCTCTTCCATGTGCCGATATACGTTTTCGGCTACTATGATCCCGTCGTCCACCAACATCCCTAGGACTATTATCAATCCGAACATACTGATAAGATTTATTGTTATGTCCATCATTCCCATGACTATGAACGTGGTGAAAAAAGCTATAGGTATGCCTATGACCGTTATTATGGCTACTCGTGCCTGCAGGAACATCAGGACAGAACATATTACCAGAATAAGCCCCGCCCAGCCGTTGTTTTTCAGTACGTTAAGACGCCTCCGAGCGAAGAAAGAGTAGTCGTTGACATACGCCACGTTAAGTTGCTCCGGCGCTTTTTGAATGAAATTGTCGGAGATTTTCTTAACTCTGTCGACTATGTCTATCGCGTCCCCTGATTCTTTTTTCATGACCGTCAGATTAACGGACCGGCTGGCGAACGTTTTATATATTATATCTTCTTCCTTGAATGAGTCCTTGACCATGGCGACGTCTTTTATTTTAAGCCAGTTTCCGGAATCATTGGCCCTTATTATGGTATTTTCGATTTCTTCGACGGTGGTAAATTCTCCGGTAGTGCGTATGTTGTATTCCATGGTTTCCGTATTGATTTCGCCGGCCGGTATGCTGACGTTGCGGGATGCCAGTGCCTGTTCTATTTCGTCAAAGGAGACATACTGCCTGCTCATTTTTTCGGGATCCACGTGTACCTGCATCTCCCTGTCCCTGTAGCCGGATTTTTTTATTCTTGCGACGCCTTCTATGTCCTCGAGCTTGTCCTCGAGACCGTCCGCGTAATACTGCAGTTTTTTTTCGCTTATGTTGCCGGAAAGCGAGACTTCCACTATGGGGTATTGCTTATTAGTTATTTCCACGACTACCGGGTCTTCGTTTATGTCTTTTGGCAGGTCTTTTACCCTGTCGACCGCGCTTTGAATATCGGTTATTACCTTGTCTTTGTCTTTTTCGTTGGGATCGATTTTTATTATTATAAAAGAAGTGCCGGAGGTGGAAGAGGACCTTATTTCGTCTATACCGTCCACTTCTTTCAGTTCGTTTTCTATGGGTACGGTTATGAGTTTTTCGACGTCCAGAGGCGTGGCGCCCGGGTATACTGTGGTGACGCTTACGGTATCGAAGCTTACGTTCGGGAATATTTCTCTGTTCATACCGAAGACAACTATAATTCCGAATATGATTATTATTACGGAAACCAGGTTCACGAAAAGAGATTGGTTTACGCTAAAACGGGGTAAGCTCATGCCTTTTTACTCCAATCCTATGTGTTTAAGATAAACATCTTTGGATTCCATTAACTCCAGTAACGATATTTTATGTTCAAAAAGCGCTTTTTTTGCTCTTAACTTGGCTTCGAGAAGGTCTTCCTGGTAGCGTATGAGAGTATCCGAGTCAGACCTTCCGTATTTGAACCTTTGTTCCTCATGCGATAACTTCCCGTCCTGCAGTCTTTTTATGCGCCGCATACTCTCAACGTTGTTACGGGAAAGCCGGATGTCCCTTATTTTCTCATCCGTTTCCGTGAAAATAGCACGTTCCAGTTTCTGTATGGCGATTATGGATTTAGCTTTTTGCAGAGCGGCTTTTTCATGGAGGCTTTCCGCTTCGTTATTCTCAAGGGGGAGGTTTATTTTGATACCTACGTAATAATAGGGATTCGAGTCCTCGGCTGTATCTTTAGCGGCCTTGTAGTACTTTCTGTCTATTCCGTTTGCCGCGAAAGTGGCTTCTAGGTCTATTTCCGGGAAGAGCGAATTTTTTTTTGTCTCAAGGTTTATTTTTTTTGCTTCCAGGTCGTTTTTGGCGCGTAAATAATCCCGCCTGTTCTCGAAGGCCGAAGACAATTCCTCTCTAAGATCCGGTTCTACGGGACGAAATTCAAAATTGTCTTTGGCTATTATCCTTGTCCCGGTTTTCAGGTTCAGGATAAGCTTCAGATTTTGCTCGGCTGTCACAAGGAGATTCTCGGCGGTTAAAAGTTCGCTTTCTCTCAGATGCATGTTTGCTTCGGCGGCGAGTATGTCGCCGCTTTCAACCAGGCCTATTTTTAATTTTCTTCTGTACCGGTTGAAGAGAAGGATGGCTTTTTTCAACATATCTTTTCTTATCTTGAATTCGTGATAACGGAGAACAAGGTTCCAGTAGGCTTTTTCGGCCTCTATCAGGGTGTTTTCTATTTTTATGTAAGATTCGAGCTTCGCGTTTCTTATTTCATATTTGACTATTTCTATATCGTTTCTGTCCGTCATGCCGAAAAAGTTTTTTGCTACGGGTTGTGTCAGACTTAACTGAAACTCGGACTCATGATACGGATTATTCGTGATAAAAGCCGAATTAGACCATTCCCTTTTATTGGTAAAATCAGCTTCTATTTCCGTACCGCTTCTGAGTTTTTTATCCAGCCCTACTGAATAATTGCTGGTAAGCGTTTTGGAACCGATAATCGTAGAAGCCCTTTTTCTCTGGTCATCCGCATAGCTGATTTCCGCTTTAAATATAGTATCAAAGGCCGCTTCCTTATAGCTGAGTTCCGTTCCTTTTATCCTCGAATCAATCCGAGCAAGCTTGATATCCAGGTTATTGTCCGCGGCTATAAGTCTGATCTCGTCTGTGGAAAGATACAATATATCGGTTTCCTCGGAACCCGCAGTAGTTCCTAAAGCTATCAGCGTAAATAATAAAATAAGGATGTTCTTGAATTTTGTCAT
>CAZEGO010000129.1:0-4962 GCA_964511955.1 uncultured Planctomycetia bacterium
TTAACTTTATATAAGCACTACTTAACTAAATACGCAAAAAAATTTATTCGGGAATGTTTATTTGATTTTCAGATTCTCGCCGATATATTGGGCTATTTTTTCCCTGTCCTCCTCTCTTATTTTTATAAAACCGACTCCGACCCGGTGCTCATTCTCTCCGTCTTCGAGAAAACCGTATTTTATCTTTTGTCTCCACATGATTTTTATGGACACCGGTATCACGAATATCAGAGTCTTAAATTGATTGGCCGGTTGATATATCTCAAACTCCAGCTCGGTTCCCACCGGCATCTTTTTCTCCGACTCGAACATCAAGCCCCCGGAGCTTATATTTTTCGCGATAGCCCTGAACTTACGCGACCGCGAACGATAAGAGATAAATATATTGTCGCTTAGACGAAGGTCTTTTCTGCGCTCGTCCCCGATTTTTCTGTTTTTTTTGCCGTTCAATTCCGGCCTCCCGTATTTTAAGCCTTAAAAAAAGAAATATACAGCACTTTGGCTTCCGTTTTTTTGTTGTTTACTATCCTCGTCGGGCTCTTCGAAAAAGCACAATAAACGCTGTCTCCCTCTTCGAACAGAAATTTTTCTTTTCCGGTATAAAATTCTATTTCGCCCTTCAGGACCATCAAAAACCTCTCCCCTTTAAAGGAAGTCAGCTCCTGCGACAAAGCGGTCTCCGGGCCCAGGCTGAATAACTGGGAGTTCATGTTTACGTCAAAAACACCGGAGGCCAATGTCTCGATAAAGGAATCGCCCTTTTTGGCTGCCTGGCGCTTCCCTGCTTTTTTCCTTATTATCAATAAGTCTCTCTGGTCGCCTTCCTGGAAAAAATCCGCTATCCTCACCCTGAGCGCGTAGGCTATTTTCTCAAGTGAAACCACGGACGGCGAAGTAAGGTCTCTTTCCAGCTGAGAAAGGAAGCTGGTAGTAAGTCCGGTTTTTTTGGCTATCTCGTTAAGCGTTGTTTTCCTTTCAAGCCTTATCTGTTTTATTCTAGGACCTATCTTCATGACGCCGCCTGTTCTTTCGGAAGGTAAAAAATAAAATTCGTGCCTTTTCCCGGCTCGCTTTCCACTCTTATGCGGCCGTTATGAAGAATGATGATATCTTTGGCTATGGGTAACCCCAGGCCCGTACCTTCTTTTTTTTCTGCCACGACACGCACAAACTTATCGAAAATTTGCGCACATTCTTCTTTAGTCATCCCGGGGCCCGTATCCTCGATCTCCACCTGCACCTCATCCTCAAGCTCGGATATTCTTACAGTAACGGTACCTTTATCGGTGAACTTAAAAGAATTGCCTATTAAATTCACGAATACCTGCGTCAATTTATCCCTGTCGGCATCAACGGAAATATCCGGAGACGAAAACTCTTTCTTGATTACCGTTTCTTTGTCCGAGGATATTTTCTCAAAACCCTTGAGAACTTCATCGGCTATCCCGCATATATTTAATTTTTGTATTTCCAGTTTTATCTTTCCCGATTCTATCCTTGAGAGGTCCAGCAAATCGTTAACCAACCTGGCGAGCCTGTTTACTATACGGAATACGTCTCCGAGTATTTCTTTCTGTTTGGGCTGGACGTCCCCGGCAAACCCTTTATCTATATTGTCCAGATTACCTTTTATCAGGGTAAGGGGTGTCCTAAGCTCATGCACCACGTTCGACACGAAATCGGATTTCATCCTGTCGAGCTCCCTGAGCTGTTCGTTGGTCTTCTCCAGTTCGCCTTTTTTTAAGGCTATTTCTTTCCTTAGTCTTTCCTTCTCGAGCCCGGCGCGGAATTCCGCCACGGTCTTCCTTATCATTATAGGCACCGCGTCTTCGTAGCCTTCCCTTTTAGGGAGATAATCGAAAGCGCCTTCCTTCATCAACTGTGCCGCCAATGCTTCGTCGCCCTGTCCCGTAATCATTATAATAGGCATTTTTATGTTCCTGCTCTTGATCTCTCTTAAAGTCTCGAGTCCGCTTTTTTTGGGAAGGTTATAATCCAGAAGGGCTACGTCGTAAGAATTTTTATCCAGATCCTCGAGCCCCTCCTCCGCGGACATAAAATGGCTGACCTCATAATCGAGAGTATTATCCCTTTGCAGCTTTTTCTTTACTATAAGCGCGTCGGTAGGGTTGTCCTCTATTATTAAGACCTTGAGTTTTTCCTTATCCATATATTATCTCAGCTCTCTTTGACGTTCTTCGGAAGAGTGAAGAAAAAAGTGCTCCCTTTGCCTGCCACCGAATCCACCCATATTTTCCCGCCGTGATTTTGCACTATCTTTTTTACAATGGTAAGACCGGCCCCCGTACCTTCGTATTCCCCGCCTTTGGCGTGAAGCCTTTGGAAAATCTGAAAAACCTTATCGAAATATTCTTTCTCAATGCCTATGCCGTTATCCTTCACGAAGAACTCGTAAAAATCGCCTTTGTACGAAAATCCCACTTCTATAACCGGCTTAACGTCCTTTTTAGAATATTTAATCGCGTTTGATATCAGATTCGAGAATACCTCTGATATCCTTATTCTATCACACGTAACCTTTGGAAATCCATCGGACACTTTAAGCTCGGCGTTTTTCTCCTTAAGCGAATACATAAGATTCTTTTTTACGTCCGACATCACCTGATTCAGGTCCACGTCCGGCTCGATATTCCTTATTCTTCCGACACGGGAAAGATTAAGAAGATCCTCTATCAATTTGGTCATCCTTACGCTGGAATCCGATATAGTTTTCAGGTAATCTCTCCCTTCTTCGTCCAGTTTGCCGGAATAATCCTCAACCAGAAGTTTCGTGAATGCCTTTACGCCCCTGAGAGGTTCCTTCAGGTCGTGGGAGACGATGTAGGTAAAATCATCCAGCTCCTTATTTTTCACGCCCAGGGCTTTATTGGCTTCGGCCAACTGCGCCGTTCTTTCCTTCACTTTGTTTTCCAGATTGGTATAAAGCTCTTTTAATTCACCGGCCATGTCGTTAAAGCCGTCCGCCAGCTCCTGTATCTCATCCCCGGTCTTTATATCAAGTCTGTAATCCAGATCTCCGCTTCCTATTATTCCGGCCCCGCTGTATAGTTTCTGTATGGGCTCGGTTATTGATTTAGTCGTATAAAAAATTACGAATACGGCTATTAAGGCGACGCCACCGATAATGAAAAATATAAGCGAGTTAACAGTCGCTATCCTGTTTCTGAGGTCTTTTTTATTTTTTTCTATCTGTAAAATTTCGGCTTCCACGGCCTTGTTCAGCCTGTCCTTGAGCTCTTCTTCCAGCTTTACGAGGTTCCATCCTCTTTCCCTTATAAGGCTGTCGTTGGTCTCTATAATACTCAGCACCAGATCGTTGAATCCGTCTATAAGAGGTTCTATTTCTTTGATGAACAACGCGTCCTTTTCGGGGTAGGAGTATTTTATGAATTTATTCAGGTCTTTTTTTATTTCGAAATAGACTTCGGAATACGTATCCTTATAACGCGAATCCTGAGTGTTTAAATAATCGACCACCAGTCTTGTCACCCTTGAAAAATCGATCTGCAGCCTCATGATTACCCATCTCGCCGGCACGTTTTTAGACAGAATCTTCTGCGGGTCATCCTCTTTTTTTATCTCGGAATCCTTTTGCCGCAACAACGACCCCAGCCTGTTCTCTATATCTTCTTTTAGCGAAAATAAATCTTCCGTCGCTTTTTTCTTTTTTTCGGCCAGTGCTATGCTGGTATTTATGGAATCCAAAATCCTTTTATCGGACTCGATTATACCGTCCAGGAATCTGTCCGTGTCCCTCAGTCTGGCATGCCTGTCGTAATCTTCTATCTTCTTATCCACACCCTGCCTGATCCTGTAATAAAGATCCTTATATAGATCGACTCCGCTTAACAGGTAATTGCCCGTTATTCTCCAGGATTCGGCTATATCTTTCTCTATTTCGGATATATTATGTATAGCGGGTATATCCTCGGTCAGAGCCGCGCCCACGCCCAGCTTGGAAGATATACCGCTTTTCTTTATATCTATGATTTTGTCGATCGTCTCTCCCAATTCCTTGCTCCCGGCGAAAAGCGCTTCCCTGTCGTCTTCGACACCGGATTTGAGACTTACCAGCGAAGCGGAAAGCTCCTTGAGTTCCCCTGACAGGGCCAGAAGATCGGAAGCCAGGCCGCGTTCCTTCTCCGACAGAGAGTACCCGTAATAATTTTTATAATCTCTTATGTCTTTCTCCAGCGATAATATGTTCCCCATGAAAGACTCGCGCCTGTCCTGTTCGGGACGCGTCACGAATACAGTGAGGTTTTCCATGAGCTCGAAAAACTTTTCCGAAGCCCCGCTTATCAGTTCGGACGCCGGTATATGCTGTGCCTGTATAAGAAGAATATCCTCCTCTCTCAGCATTTTTTCCTCTTCGAACCTGAAAAGCTCGTTAAGTTTACGCGAGTAATCCATCTCTATTTTTTTTACGCCCTCAAAAGTATTTTTTATTTTTTTTCTTTTATCGAATAAAGAGCGGGCATACTCGTCTATATCAGCCGCCAGTTCTTTTATACCCGCGAAGAGAGCCTTTTCTTCTTCGCTGAATATAAACTTATTCAGATTATCCATACTGGAGGCCAGCTTCCCGTAAGCGCGTTCGTATTTTACCTGGAAGTTTTCGTTGTTAGTTATAAGAAAATTGGTGAGTTCCGAGAGCAGCTCTTCGGAGGATATGGCTACTTCGTAAGCGGCCCTGGAGGCCGGAAGGTCCTTTGAAAACACCTGATTCAGGCCCTTATATATATGCCTGAGGCTGTATATCGATATACCTCCGAGAAGTATTACCAGAAGAAAGGTTATAAAAAAACTAATCCCGATTTTCCTGCTTATACGCATGAAAAGATTGTATCATAGAGAGATTTACAGTTCAAGAATTAAGCGAGGACGTGTCAAGCCAAAATAGAAATGTCCTATAGTTACCAAAGTAGAAATGTCCTATTT
>CAZEGO010000130.1:0-1473 GCA_964511955.1 uncultured Planctomycetia bacterium
TTTAAATCTCGGTGTAAACGTGAACAAGACTTTTCCTCAGCAGTTTTCCGCTCCTGTAAATATGATGGCAAATACCGTCGAGAGCGTTACCGCTGACGCTACCGGCGTAGCCGCCAGTTATTACGGAGGCCGGTACGGGGAAAACAATCCTCAGCATTTTATATATGACGGAGCTTTTAACGGGATAATAGTAAGGCTGGGAGGCAATAACGAGCTTGCGAACCGTAACATAGATTATTACAGGACTCTAATGAGCGTACCTATAGAAAAAGTAAAATACTACGGTGACGCCAGAAGTATATGGGGAGCTATACAGGTTATAAAGAATCCGGAGACGGGTGAGGAAGCCGTCGGCATAATAGAAGCGGTGAATAACCGGGTCCCTATATCCCTGAGGACAAGTACGGACGAGTACGAGGGAAATCCCGGTAAAGGAAATACTTATTTTACCGTTCCCGGGCCTGTGGCATGGGTGGGTATAGGCGGGATGGGTACAGACCCCGTAAAATATCTGCCTTTAGCCAGAAAATGCTCGGACGCGCTCGAGACAATGAGGAATAAGGACGGAGGTACCACGGCAGGGACAAGGAATTCCGAAAAAGTGGATACAGAACCTCATATGGACGGAGCTGCCCTGAATAATATTATTTACACCGTCACGGGAGACCCTGTTTACCGTGAGCGCCGTGAAGCTTCTTGGGGTTGGTTTTTTAGCAGTGGTGTATATAACAGCGAAACGGGAGAAATATACCAGGGAAAATTCAGCGACGGAACTATAAACAGACAGCACGCTACCGATTGTTATACATGGACGATAGCGCAGGACAGGTCAAGATTCACCGTAGACGAACTCAGAAAGATAATACCCAATGCCGAAAAAAGCCTTGTAAAGGTCAACTACACAAGACCCGACGGGGAAAGCGTAGATGTTATACTTACGGATTTCACGAACCCCGAAGATCCCGCCGTGATAGAAGAGAGAGGGGAGTATCATCCGCAGGGGAGTCCCGAATGGACGGGCGGGTTTATCCTAAAATATTACGAGGAAGCCGTAAGATTCTGGGAGGAGGGATACGAGGAAGAGGCTATAGCTCTAAAAGCCAAAGGCGAGGCGCTCGAAAGAAGCTCCAGAAATGTTTTTGAGATTAAGTACGAAAACGATACGCCCCTTATTTACGGGCCGTATTCCACATGGAAGAACGGGCCTACGCATTTCGGGTGGTATGCATCCATTACCGACGGCGGTTTAGCCGCGAATTTTCTTGGGTTTGCTTACGAGAAATATAATCCCTTTAAACTTAACGGCGGGGATTTAAGCGAAAAACTCGCTCTTATACCCTCGCTTAGCGAAGGAGAGCAGGACGCGCTTCTCGAGTCGGCCGTCAGCCATCCTTATTACGTACAGGAGCCCCAGACGGACTTTCCGGATATAGCTTTATACGAATATACTTCAGAATGGCTTGTGGGCCAGGC
>CAZEGO010000130.1:1483-4943 GCA_964511955.1 uncultured Planctomycetia bacterium
CTTTCGTGAGCAGCGACCATGAAAAAGCTTTGGAATTCACTCAGATTATATTGGACAGATGGCTCGGGGACGCCGCTGAGGAGCAGACAGCCAAAGAAGATAAATTCGGAGGACTTATTTATTTTCCGTGGGGAGGATGGCAGACTCAGTCGCTTTCAAAGTCCTCCGCGGCTGACATAACCGCGTATCTTAAGTCGAATCCCGAAAAGAGGATGGGCACCAAGGAAGAGGCTTACAAAATAGCTGAAGCAAGTATGGGCGAGACAGACCAGAGCGTTAACAGGTGGATATGGTATACGCCCCTTCTTAATGACGTAGCGGCGGCCTGCTGGATAAAAGCGTCTATCCATTATCAGAGAGGCGAGCGCGAACAAGACAAGGAATGCGTAAGGTATATAGTAAGAGACCTTCCTTATCATCAGATATTTTCCCCTGACGGACCGGGTTATTGGAATGCCATTACGTCATGGCAATACGGAGACAGTATGAGCGATTTATACCTGGAAGTGTGTCAGGATGAAAACCTGGATCCGAATATGGATCTGATTCCTACCACTATAAATACCGTATCGACCGGTGATGTTACCGAAAACAGCGTGGTCGTAAGCTGGACCACGCCTGAGCCGTCCACGAGCAGAGTGATGTACGGTGAATTTGATTACTATGTCAGCTCCACGCCTGTGGACAGCTCTCTTACCACGCAACACTCGGTGACTGTTTCCGGATTGGAGCCCGGCAAAGACTATCACTTCAGGGTTTGGTCGAATGACTTCGAAGGAAATCTTGTAATATCCGAGGATAAGGCGTTCAGCACGATAGCGACAGGAGTGGAAGAAGAAGATGCCTCGCCGGTTGACGAATTCAGAGTAAGCCAGAATTATCCCAATCCGTTCGGAACGGAAGGGACCAGGATAAACGTGCATCTGCCCGAATTCTCTTCGGATGTAAAGGCCGTAATATACAACTCGTTAGGTCAGACCATAAGAACATTGCATGACGGTGATATGCCGGCGGGTATTAATGTGCTGGAGTGGGACGGAAAAAATAACGACGGCTCTGCGGCATCGGACGGGGTTTATTTCCTGAGGGTCGAAAACGGCAACGAGACAAAAACTATAAAACTTGTTTTCCAAAAAGGTACGAAGATAGGCGGTATTATAAACGGTTTGAATTTGTTCGGAATCCTGAAAGGCGCCCGAGGAAGCGAAAAACGGGATAAATCGGCCTTGCCCCCGATGAAATCCCTGGGCGCCTTGTTGGGGTTTTTGGGGAGTTTATTTAAACGAGATGAAAAAAGAAAAGAAAAACGATCCAAGAAATCCCCGGGTTTAACCAAGACAGAATTAGGTTTCAGGGAAGCCGTAAAGATGCGATTTATGTCCGAAGGAGTAAGCTGGGAAAAAGGTGTTCTGGAAAAACTTGTCACGGGTTTTTCTTCTAATTCGGAGTTCATGCCCGTTCTTACGGATGAGTTGATTAAGGCCCTGGAGGAGAAAAGGAAAGACGGAACCGTTTTTACACTTAAGGAGGCCGGGGACCTCAACGAAAAAGTATACTGGCGCTTTACGCTTCAAAAAAGTTTACCTAATTTTACAAAACCCAGACACGAACAGGATTCTAATTTCGCTCTTTATCAGGAGTCGAGAAAGCTTATACCCGGAAGCGCATGGTATGACAGATTTTATTATTACGCTAACGCGGTATCAGATTATTTTATGGGGAACAGGAATTTTGATTTCGTAAACAGCGATTATAAAATTTCCGAGCTATACAGATCGGTATTCCTGGATTATGATTCCGGACTTCTTATGGCTTGCAGGACAATAGAAAGAATAATGGAAAAACCGGGATATAAGAACATGAGCGCGGAAGACATAGATGTTATAGTCTGTTCCGTCATAATGAAAGAGATAAGCGATATAGTGAAGTCACATAATAAACATATAAACGTGAACGGTGTTATCGGCACTATATTATCCCGCAAAATAGAGAACGACGAAAGATACGCCGAAAAAGAACTTTTCGTTGACGGCATATTGGACATAGTCAATCATGAAATTAAAAACGAAAAAACAGAAATTATTACAGCGATTATCGATAGTGCCGGAGCCTCGGAAAAGAGGACGGTAGGATACAGGATAGGAAGGCTTACGAATTTCGTATTTACCAGATTATTCAAGAGTTATTCCTCCCGCGAGGTCAAGTTCCATGAAGTCAAGATCTTTAAAATAAACACAGTCGTCACTCTGCTTACCGTGGCATTCCTTCCTTTTGTGATAGTGGGATCTATTTTTTCCGGACTGGCCATTCTGTTTGATAACAAAGACTGGATAGGATTGGGCCTGAGAGAGAAGATTAAACACATTTTGACTGATCTTCACAAGAAGTATGACTCTGATATACAATCCAGAACGGTACTCAGCGGAGTGGAAGATATAAAGATAGCAGACTTGGATTATGTGTTCGGTATATTAAAAGATAAAGATATAAGTGTCGGTAAGAAAATCAATACCATAGGAAGACTTATTATATGGCCAGCCTGGAGTAAGCCTTCGGAAAAAACCCTTATAATAAATGCCGTAAATCCGTTAGCCAAAATAAGCCGCGGATTTTTAGAATACGGTATATTAAGAGCCCTTTATTTTAATTATTCTTATGATAAGACCAAGGACAGAAACGAGATAAGCATACCCATGCTTGACGCCAAAGCGGATTATTTTGCCTTTACCAGGACCGCGAAAATACGCGCTCTGCCGATTATGTTTTTAAGCGTAACCGTACATACGTTTATAGCCATAGCGCATTCACTGGCCCGCAGCAGGAAGATAAAAGATTTCGTGAAATCCGTTTTTAAAACCGTCCCCGGGGTGATCATGATTGCCTTGCTTGTGACTCTTCTTACGCCTGAGACAGCCTACGCTGCAAAAGATCCCGGAGCGCTTCATAAGACTATAGTGGGCCTATTTACGATGGGAGTGACCAAAGACGGATTGCTCGCCAGTTTTGTGTTATTCTTTACCCTGAAAAGACTTATAAATAACTGGGAGGATATGGTCTTTTCCCTGAAATACTCGATTACGAATAAGGATAGAGCGCTTATTATAGCAAAAGAACTTGCTATTTTAATACCCGCTCTGGTCTTTTACGGTGTAATCTTCCATAAATATTATCATCAGTTTGATTTCAGGTATGAGGACGGCGAAGATCAGGGTTTTTTGGATACCGTTGATTATGGGTTAGCGTCTATATCTTTTGCCGGGACCTATTTTTCTTCAATAAATTGGTCAAGACTTAATGTAGTAAAAAATATTAAAGATAAACTTAATAAATTAGTGGAAGCTGGTTACATAAGGTCTTATTGGTCCGATAAGAGAGAGATAAAAGAGGAAATTATGGGCGTGCAATTTACCGGAGGTATAATGGCCGGAATTATATTCGGCATTTTAAACGCTTTGATATT
>CAZEGO010000131.1:0-4938 GCA_964511955.1 uncultured Planctomycetia bacterium
AGACCCGCACGGGAAAACGCACGGGGCTGGCGGCGGTAAAGATAGCCTATGATATGGTAAAAGAGAAAATGATTACTCCGAAAGAAGCTATAATGAGGATAGAGGGCGAACAGCTTAACCAGCTTCTCTTTCCCATTTTTGATTCCAAAGCCGTATCAAGAAGTGAAGTCATTGCCAGAGGGCTGCCGGCAGGACCGGGCGCGACTTCGGGCCGGGTAGTATTTACCGCCAGGGAAGCCGAGGAATGGAAAAGGAGGGGTAAAAAAGTAATACTCGTCAGGCACGAGACTTCTCCGGAGGACGTGGCGGGTATGGATGCCGCCGCGGGGATTTTAACCTCTACCGGAGGCATGACTTCTCATGCCGCGGTGGTAGCGAGAGGCTGGGGCAAATGCTGCATAGCAGGTTGCTCGACCCTTAACATCGATTATTCCAAAAAACACATCAGGGTCGAGGGCAGAGTTATAAAAGAAGGCGATTATCTTTCCCTTAACGGCACCACCGGAGAAGTTATGCTGGGAGACGTGAAATCCTCGTCGAGCCCTGTAATAGCGGGGGTGGTCGAAGGAAAGTCCCGGGCTAAAAAGGATGAGATATATAAAATATTTACACAGATGATGAAATGGGCCGACCAGCACAGAAAGATAAACGTCCGTACGAACGCCGACACCCCGAAAGATTCGACGGTAGCCAGAAAGCTCGGTGCCGAAGGCATAGGGCTTACCAGGACCGAACACATGTTTTTCGAGGGTGAGAGGATATGGGCTATAAGGGAATTCATACTCGCTCAGGATAAGCCGTCCAGAGAAAAAGCCCTGAAAAAACTTCTTCCTTACCAGCGTAAGGATTTCGAGGGAATATTCAAGGAGATGAACGGTTTGCCGGTGACCATAAGGCTGTTGGATCCGCCTTTGCACGAGTTTTTGCCTAACGACGAGAAAGGCATAAAAGAGATGTCAAGGAGGCTTAAGGTTTCCACGGCCAGGGTGAAAGAACTTGTTAAAAAGCTGCACGAGATGAACCCCATGCTGGGACACAGAGGATGCAGGCTGTCCATTACCTATCCCGAGCTCTGTGTTATGCAGACCACCGCTATAATACAGGCCGCCCGCAACATGGCCGGGAAAAAGATCAAAGTGCTTCCAGAGATAATGATACCTCTTATCGGCACAAAGGCCGAATTCGATTATCTCGAGAAGATAGTGCGCGACACGGCGCGTGATATAGTGAAAAAATCAGGCAGGAAAGTCAAATACATGGTAGGTACCATGATAGAGATCCCGAGAGCCGCACTTACGGCGGATAAGGTTGCCGAGCGTGCCGAGTTCTTTTCTTTCGGGACTAATGATCTGACTCAGATGACATTTGGTTACAGTCGTGACGATGCCGGTGTCTTTTTGCCGGACTATATCGACAAGAAGATACTGCCCGAGGATCCTTTTCAGAGCGTTGATCAGGACGGAGTGGGGCAACTTATAAAGATAGGCATAGACAGAGGGAGAAAGACCCGCAAAGCCCTTAAGATAGGTATCTGCGGAGAGCACGGCGGAGAACCCAGATCCGTTAAATTCTGCCATAACGCCGGCATGAACTACGTAAGCTGTTCTCCTTACAGGGTGCCGATAGCCAGGCTTGCAGCGGCACAGGCCGTTATAGAAAGTAAGTAGAACAATCGGAAGTTTTTCCGCGGGGTATAGGCCCCGCGGAAATAAAAATAAGGACGTGACAGTGGACTCGATAAAACTGTATCTTAAAGCTATAAAAGACATACCGCTTTTGACACCCGAACAGGAAAAATCTCTTGCGAGGAAAATCAAAAGAGGGAACTCGAAAGCAAAGAAAAAAATGATACAGTCCAATCTCCGGCTTGTCATAAACATAGCCAAGAGATATTCGAAGCTGGGCGTGCCCATGATGGACCTTATAGAGGAAGGTAATCTGGGACTGATAAAAGCGGTGAAAAAATACAATCCCAACAAGGGGTACCGTTTCAGTACGTACGCGGCCTGGTGGATAAAACAGTACATCACGAGAGCCATAGCAAATCAGGGCAAGACCATAAGGATACCGGTTTATATGACCGAGATAATAAACAGATGGAAAAGAGTGACCGAACAGCTTACACAGAAATACGGCAGAAAGCCAAAGACCAAAGAGATAGCGAGAAAGATGAAAATCTCCATGAAGAAGGTAAGGGAGATAAGCGAGATAGCCACAAAAATATCTTCCCTCGACGCGCCCATAGGAGACGACGGTACCGGTCAGTTCATGGACCTTATAGAGGACGAGGCCAGTTCTTCTCCCATGGATAAAGTGACCGACTCTTTAAGAAGAGAAAGGGTGTATAAATTACTGGATAAAATGAACGAGAGAGAAAAGAAGATTCTGGACCTGCGTTTCGGTCTCAGCGACGGGACTACGCATACCCTGGGAGACACTGCCAAGCATTTTGGGATTACCAGGGAAAGAGTAAGACAGATAGAAAGTGCCGCGCTCGAGAAACTGAGAGGACATATTATACAGCAGAGCGGCGAATTGGGGGAATATTAGATTGACAACAAGCAAAATGAAATATGAGACAGGGGAAAGACATGGAAGAGCTTAAGAAGATTATCAGAGAAGTGCCCGATTTTCCTAAAAAAGGGATTTTGTTTTATGATATCACCACCCTTTTATCGGACATCGAGAATTTTAAAAAATTAATCGACAATTTATACGAAAGATATAAAAACAAAGAGATAGATTACGTCGTGGCGATAGACTCGAGAGGTTTTATATTCGGGAGTATCCTTGCTTATAAGCTGGGAGCGTCACTCGTACCCGTCAGAAAAAAAGGAAAACTTCCTCATAAGACCCTGAAGGCTACCTATTCGCTGGAGTACGGCGAGGACTCGGTGGAGATACACGAGGACGCCATAACGCCCGATTCCGGAGTTCTTTTGATAGACGATCTCCTGGCCACGGGCGGAACCATGAGCGCGGCGGCGGAATTGATTAAACAATTGCAGGGCAAAATTGTAGAAATCTGTTTTATAATAGAGTTGACGTTCCTTAAAGGAAGGGAAAAGCTTAAAGATATACCGGTTTATTCGGTGTTGAAATACTAGTAGCTCATGTACTTAGTTTATGCCATGGTGTCGCAAAAATATAACAGGATTCACGTGGGGCTGACAGAAAATTTAACCAATCGTCTTAAAGAACATAACAGCGGCAAAACAAAATCAACTGATTTTTATAAGCCCCGGAAGCTGTTTTACTATGAAGAGCTTAACTGCAGAAAGCTTGCCGGGAAAAGAGAAAAAGAATTAAAGGCAGGCTGCGGCAAAGAGTTTTTGAAAGGCATATTAAAAAATAAAAAGTCCCTATAGCTCAGCAGGATAGAGCACAGGTTTCCTAAACCTGGGGCCGGAGGTTCGAATCCTCTCAGGGACGCCAGTAATTAGCTATTAGTTGTTGGCTCTCGATAAAGGCATAGAATGAGGCTGTCATTTCTGCGAATGCAGGAATGACGAGAATGGAGAGGCATCGTGATAGACTTTCACACTCATACATTACTAAGCGACGGGGAGTTGCTTGCCTGCGAGTTGGCCCGCAGGGCTGAGGATCGTGGTTACAGGGTTATAGGTTTTACCGATCATGTGGACTCCTCGAATATCGAGACAGTTATTCCGGCCGTATTGAAGGCGTGTAAAGAGATAAACTCTAACTGGAAGATTAAGGCGATCCCCGGCGTGGAGATAACTCATATGCCGCCTACCAGCATCGGTAAGGCCGTTAAGTTCGCGCGTTCCAAGGGGATAAGGCTTGTCTGTGTTCACGGTGAGACCCCTGTCGAGTGCGTGCTTCCGGGGACTAACAGGGCAGCCATACTTGCGCGCCCCGATATACTGACGCATCCGGGGATGGTATCGATCGAAGACGCGAAGCTCGCGGCTCAAAAAAAAGTATATCTTGAGATATCCGCGCGCAAAGGACACTCTTTAACAAACGGACACGTAGCGAAAACGGCGAGACTGACAGGTGCCGATCTGGTTATAAATACCGATTCTCACGGACCCCGGGACCTTATAACTAAAAACTTCGCGGAAATTATTTTAGCGGGTGCCGGCCTCGACGAACGGGAGACAAAAAAAGTTTTTAAGAATGCGGAGAAATTAGCCCGCGAACTCCTTGACATAAGGAAGTTGGTGTAGTAAGATTTTTGAAAGGATTAATATTGTGTTAAGTCCGCCACAAGGCCTCGGCGGACTAAATTAATCCGCCAAATTTTTTTGGCGGATGAATGTAGGGGGGAAGATGATAATTAAAAAGGTGTTTATGCTTTGCTCCTGTTTTTTGGCGGTTCTGATTTTATCGTCATGCGCCACTACTTCATATGACAGCGGCTATGACAGGGATGGTTCGGTTTACGCAGAAAAAGGACACTCTATAGGCGTAGCCAGCATCCTGAGGTTTGATGACGTGCCGGTACCCGCAGGGTTTAAAGTATTGGAGGAAGAGTCTTTTGCTTTTCAGAACGATGTTACGAGAGTCGCTCTCCTTAAGTATGCCGGAGGGAAATCCGCGGATCTCGTGGTGATGTTTTTCAAGGAACAGATGCCCATGTACAACTGGAGCCCTATTAACATAATAGAGTATGACCGCAGGATACTGAACTATGAGAAGAAATCGGAGAGCTGTATAATTACTATAGAATCTCAGGGTAGAAAGAGCGTAATAACCGTAGCCATTTCCCCTAAATCCAGGCCCATGAAGCTGGATATGGACGACAGAAAATATTAGCCTACAGAAGATTCGAGCACTATTTGCACATTTGAGGTATTACCCGAAGTGTGCATTTTAAGTGTGAAATAAGCGGTGTGCGTGGACTGGGGTGGGAAATGTCCTGATGACTCATAGATAAATGTTACCGAAGCTTTGTCGACTCTTAGTAGCAGC
>CAZEGO010000132.1:0-4928 GCA_964511955.1 uncultured Planctomycetia bacterium
CTTTATGCTAAAGCTGTCAAACGCGAAAGAAAAAATAATCATGCCGGGATATACCCATCTTCAGCATGCCATGCCCGTGGCGCTTTCCGATTATCTCATAGCCCATGCGGAGATGCTGCAGAGGGATTATAAAAGACTCGATAACGCCTCGTCTAACATATCTCTTACCATGGGTTCGGGGGCGCTGGCCGGGACTTTCATAGATTCCCCGAAATACAGCATATCGGTCAAGTCTCCCGTGTCGTCTAAAACCTATAAGGTGGAGAGCGCTTATAATCCTCTTGATACGGTAAGCGACAGGGATTTCGTGATGGAGATATTGAGCGCGTTGGCCATAATCGGTATGCATTTGTCCAGGTTTTCGGAGGACTTGATATTATGGTCCTCGAAAGAATTCGACTTTATAGAGATAGACGATGCCTTCTGTACCGGGAGCTCGCTTATGCCACAGAAAAAAAACCCCGATATACTGGAACTTATAAGAGGTTACGCCGGAAAGCTATACGGTAATTTAATGAGCGTTTCGGTCGTGATGAAGGGCCTGCCGCTTTCCTACAACAGGGATATGCAGCTCGATAAAGAGCCGCTGTTCGAATCTTTTAAAATAGTCGAGAATGAACTGGCGATATTTACCCGCCTTTTGCCTAAAATAAGCTTTAAAAAGAAAAACATCGAAAAGGCGCTGGAAGACGAATGCCTGTTCGCTACCGACATGGCGGATTATCTCGTCCAGAAAGGGGTGGCCTTCAAGGAAGCGCATTCAATCATAGGGAAACTTATCGCTTATAAATTAAAGACAGGAAAAAACATAAAGGATATGAGCGATACCGAGCTGAAAAAATTCTCCGGATATATAACCGGAAAAAACGCGGAAGCCATAATGGACCCCAAAAAATCCGTGACGTCGAAAAAATCCGTAAGAAGAAAAAACAGGAAGGTTTAAGATGCACGAATTTAAATACAAAAAACATGAGCTTTATTGCGAAGGGGTGAGACTTTCGGATCTGGCTAAAAAATACAATACACCGTTGTATGTTTACAGTAAAAAAACACTGGAAGACCATTATCAGAAAATAAAAGAGGCATTCAGCGCGGTTAAACCCCTTATATGCTATTCCGTTAAAGCGAGTTCAAATCTCAGCGTGTGCAGGACCCTTGTAAAAAAAGGGGCCGGCCTGGACATAGTATCGGGAGGCGAACTTTACAGGGCACTGAAAGCCGGGGCGTCTCCAAAGAAGATAGTGTACGCCGGAGTGGGCAAGACCGAGAAGGAAATAGAATACGCCGTCAAAACCGGCATACTGCTTTTCAACGCAGAGTCTTTAACCGAGTTGAAAACCATAAACAAGATCGCCTCAAAGCTGAAAAAGAAACAGTCCGTGGCTATTCGGGTCAATCCCGATGTAAAAGCCGGGACACATAAATATATAACGACCGGCCATAAGGAGAATAAATTCGGCATAGATATAAATACAGCGCGCGATATATTCCTCAAGGCCGGGGATTTTAAGTTTCTTGATATATCCGGAGTACATTTGCACATAGGTTCGCAGATAACCGACGTAAAGCCGTTCGCGAGAGCTATAAAAAAGGTAACGGATTTTATCGCCGATTTACAAAAACTAAATATCCGCGTGAAGTTCCTGAATATCGGAGGGGGGCTGGGAATTATTTATCATGATGAGAGGGCTCGGACAGCTATTGAATACGCTAAAGCCGTAATACCCGTAATCAAAAAGATAAAAGCCGGGATAATCCTCGAACCCGGGAGGTTTATAGCGGGTAACAGCGGGGTTTTTCTGACCAGAGTACTTTATTTAAAGCACTCATGCGGCAAGGATTTTGCCATAGTGGACGGCGCGATGAACGACATAATGCGTCCCAGCCTGTATGAGGCCTATCACGAGATCCTCCCGGTAAAATCCAGGAGTTATAAGGCAGGCAGAAAACCCCGTAAGTTCGACGTGGTAGGGCCGGTGTGCGAAAGCGGTGATTTTCTGGGTAAAGAGCGCAAGTTCATAGCTCTGGAAGAAGGCGATCTTTTGGCGGTTATGAGCGCCGGCGCTTACGGCTTCAGCATGGCGAGTAATTACAACTCAAGGCGGAAGGCCGCGGAAGTGATGGTAGACGGGAAACGGGCAAGGATGATAAGAAAAAGAGAGACTTACAAGGACCTGGTAAAAAACGAGATATTATGAAGAAGATAAATTTTACCAAGACGGTGGCTGCCGGGAATGACTTCGTCGTTTTGAGCGACAGGCGACCAGCGACAGGAGGCAGAGGATTTAAAAAGCTTGTTCGTCGGATTTGCGAGAGACGTACTGGGGTCGGGGCTGATGGGATACTGGTACTGGAGAAATCCTGTAAGGCGGATTTCAGGATGAGGATATTTAACGCCGACGGCAGCGAAGCCGAGATGTGCGGAAACGGGCTCAGGTGCGCTGTTTTTTGCTATGCGAAAGGCAGGGTATCCAAAATGGCAAAGACCGTGGAGACACAGGCCGGGATATACGAAGCCGTGATTAACGCGTCCAACAGAGTAAAGATCAAAATGGAAGAACCAAAAGCTCTTAGACAGGATATGACTCTTTCCGTAAGCAATAGAAATATCAAAGCCGGTTATATCGATACCGGTGTCCCGCACGCCGTTATATTTGTCGAGGGGTTGGAAAAAATAAATGTCGATGCTATAGGCAGAGAGCTGCGTTATCACGAGAAATTTAAACCCCGCGGCGCAAACGCGGACTTTGTGGAAATAGTCGACGCCAAAAACATAAAATTAAGGACTTACGAAAGGGGAGTCGAAGCCGAGACTCTCGCGTGCGGCACGGGCGCCGTGGCGGCGGCGATTGTCAGTCATAAGGTGCAAGGGATAAGGGATAAGGTTAATGTGCAGACAAAAGGCGGTGTGCTCAAGGTTAGTTTTAAGGTTAAAGGAGATAGCATTACGGATGTTTATCTTGAAGGCGAAGCCAAAGAGGTCTATAAAGGAGAAATAACCATATAATTAAGCACTAACCATGTCCTGCCATGTCCCGCACCCGGTGTGGGACATGGCAGGACATGGTGTAGGTAAATAAGAAAAGTAAATACATTAAGGAGGTTGTGATGTTTAAAGGTTCCATGGTCGCTATAATTACCCCTTTTAAGGGCGGGAAGGTCGACGAGAAGAAATTAGCCGAACTGGTGGAGTTTCATATAAAAAACGGCACCGGCGGTATAGTGCCGTGCGGCACGACAGGGGAGTCCGCTACGCTTTCATATGAGGAACATGAAAGAGTTATAGAGGTGGCGATAGAAGCGGCCGCGAAAAAAATTCCCGTCATAGCCGGGACAGGCTCGAACAACACCGACGAGGCAGTGATGCTTACCAGGCACGCGAAAGACGCGGGCGCCGACGCTTCTCTTCAGATAACCCCTTATTATAACAAACCCACTCAGGAAGGTATTTACAGGCATTTTAAGAAGATAGCCGAAGAGAGCGGCATGCCGTTAATCCTTTACAATATAGCCTCAAGGACAGGAATTAACATAACGCCCGAGACAATGGCAAGACTGAGTAAGATCAAAAACATAGTCGGGGTCAAGGAAGCCAGCGGTGATCTTGAGCAGATGGCCGGGATTCACGCTTTATGCGGCGATGACTTTGACCTTATATCGGGTGACGATGCTATCACTCTTCCCTTATTGTCCATAGGGGGAACCGGAGTTATTTCAGTGGTAGCCAACATAGTCCCAAAAGACGTATCCGATATGGTGGATAAATTTTTAAAAGGCGATATAGAAGGAGCCGGGGAACTGCATTATAAATTATTGCCGTTAATAAAAGCCATGTTCATAGAGACAAACCCCATTCCCGTAAAAACCTCTATGGCGCTTATGGGTATGATAGACGACGGAAGCCTCAGGCTTCCCATGTGCGAAATGTCGGGCGGAAATGTAGAGACTTTGAAGAAGGAATTGAAAAGTTATGGCTTGTTATAACTGTAAAATCCTAAATTCTGAATCCGAATTTCGAAACAAATTCTAAATGCGAAATTAAAAAATTATTCCCTCAGAAGAAGCTTTTTTCGTTTAGGATTAAGGATTTTGAGTCCGGGATTTAAAAAGATTGCGGAGAACGGTTATGATTAAATTAGGTGTTAGCGGAATTGCAGGAAGGATGGGCAGAATGATAGCCTTGTTGGCATCGTCTGACAAGGATTTTGAGCTGGCCGGAGGTTTTGAGGCCGGAAACAGCCCACATTTAGGTAAAGACCTTGGCGATATCGTGGGGTCGGGCAGAACAGGGAGCAACGTGGAAGACGGTTTCGATAAGATATCCAAAAACTGTGACGTTCTGATAGATTTTACCTTTCCCGAAGTCACCATGCAAAACCTGAAAACAGCGTTAAAAGACAGGGTCTCCCTGGTTATCGGGACTACAGGATGCTCTCCCGCTCAGATAGAAGATATAAAAAAAGCATCCAAAGATATACCCATAGTTTTTTCGCCGAATATGAGTATAGGCGCTAATATTTTGTTTAAACTGGCCGAAGAAGTGGCCGGGATATTGGGGAAAGAATACGAGATAGAGATAGTGGAAGCACATCACAATAAGAAAAAAGACGCACCAAGCGGCACGGCCAAGAGGCTGGGAGAGTCGGTAAAAAACGCTAGAGGCGCTGTTCCGCCCATACACGCTATAAGGGCCGGGGACATAGTGGGAGACCATACCGTGATATTCGCGGGCCCTTCGGAAAGACTGGAACTGACCCACAGGGCGCAATCAAGGGACGTATTCGCAAAAGGCGCCCTGGCAGCGGCCAAATTTTTAATAAACAAAAAACCAGGCTTATACACAATGCACGATGTTATTGGGGGACGTGTACCAAAGGGACACACCTCATAGGGTAAATAGAAATTTTTGTTGGGGAGGTGTGTCCCTT
>CAZEGO010000133.1:0-4862 GCA_964511955.1 uncultured Planctomycetia bacterium
TATTCTATTTAAAGTCCACTGTGAGTTCGATAGGGGTGATTTCACCTTTACTAGCAGTGCCATGAACAACGTCGAGAGAGGTTGGCATAAGACCCAGGTTACAATCTCGGATGTTATGAAAAAGAGATACGGTTCCCTGCGTAAATATAAGATAGACCTTTACAAGGATGGTATCCTGGTTGACACAAAGAAGTCCTATTGACCCCAAAAAATCTTGACTATAACCTACCGCGGCAGTATAATTTATAAAGAATATGCGTAAAAAATTCCATGTGATCGCGTTAATAGTCGTATGTTTTCTTTTGACCAATAGCGCTTGTGCTGCTACTTCATCCATAGAACACCTGTCAAAAATAAGGACCTCTCGGGGGTATATTTTTAAGATAAACTACAGCACGAAGGACGAATGGACGGACGGACTGGTTTTTAAGCTTTTCTGTGCTTTCAGCAAAGGCGCGGAGCTTTCCTTTACAAGCGCTGGGTTGAATAATATAAGAAGAGGATGGCATAAGACGGAAATCACCGTACCAAAGGTCTACAGAGACAGGTATGGTTATATTAAAGACTACAGGCTGGAAATGTATCGCGATGGTATTTTAGTGTCGATGAAGAGTATGTAATGGTACATAAAAAAAGAAAAAGATACCTGATAAACAGGAAACTACAGATAGGGTTGTTTTTAAAGTGGATTATACTGCCGTTAATAGCTATGTCCTTTATTTTATATTATTATAAGGGACAGGTTTTTGTTTTAATAGCCTGTGTAGTCGCGATTATACTTCTTTCTTGGCGGTTGGTTATTCTTTCCCACAGGCTGGCCGGACCTATTTACAGATTAGAGAAAGACCTGGAACAGATAGCCAGGGGTAATTTCTCTATGAGAATAAAATTCAGGAAAAAAGACGAACTAAAATCAATTGCCGATGGTATAAATAAGATACTGGATGAGATGGAAAGGCGTAATTTAAAAAAATGATTTGCGTCTGTCATAAAGCGGCGAGACTTATTTAGTCCGCCCGGGGCGGACTAAATAAGGAGGAAAAATGACCAGGAAAAAGAGAAGGGCGAAGATAAAGAAGAAGAGAAAAGGCAAGAGGCATGCAAGGAAGAAATAAAAAAAAGATAGCCATACTTACCGGAGGAGGTGATTGCCCGGGCCTTAACGCTGCCATAAGAGGGGTGGCTAAAACAGCCATTATAGACTATAAAATGGATGTCATAGGCATCAAAGACGGCTATCTCGGACTCATAGAGAACAGGTATCGGGTGCTATCTTACGAGGATGTTTCGGGAGTGTTGACGCTTGGGGGTACTTTTTTAGGGTCTTCGAACAAAGCCAATCCTTTCAGGCATCCTTCACCGGGAGGAAAGCCCAGGGACGTCTCAAATCTGGTATTAAACAATTTGAAAGATATGAGGGCGGATTCGTTGGTCTGTATAGGAGGAGATGGCAGCCTCAGTGTAGCTTATAAATTATACAAAAAAGGCGTAAATGTAGTAGGTATACCTAAAACCATAGATAATGACTTAAGAGAAACGGATTATACCATAGGCTTTAACTCGGCCGTTGTAACCGCCACCGAGGCAGTAGACAAACTCCATACTACGGCGCAATCCCATCATCGCGTCATGGTTGTGGAGATTATGGGCAGGTATGCCGGGTGGCTGGCGCTTCACGCGGGAATAGCCGGTGGAGGAGACATAATTATTATTCCGGAAATCCCCTATGATATAAGAAAAGTATGTAAGGAAGTCCGGCGGAGATATAAATTCGGCAAAAGATTTACCATAGTGGTAATAAGCGAGGGGGCAAGGCCCAAAGGCGGTAAAATGGTTATAAGGAGGCTGGTAAAGGAGTCCACAGACCCCATAAGATTAGGGGGTATAGGCAGTAAAATAGCCAACGATATAGAGAGGATTACCGGGCTTGAGGCGCGCGCCACCAGTTTAGGTCATCTCCAGAGGGGAGGTGTCCCTTCGCCTTTTGACAGGACTCTTGCCACCAGACTCGGTGTTTTTGCCTGCCATTTGGCTGCCAAAGGTTTATTCGGAAAAATGGCAGCCCTGAAAGGAGACGATATAAAAGCCGTGGATTTAAAAGACGCGATCAAATCGGTCAGGAAAGTTAAACCCAGCGACCCTCTGATTAAAGCCGCTGTTTCAGTCGGTTCTTCTTTCGGTATATAATTTCTTGACGCGCCCGTGTTTTCATGCTATAAAATAAACTAGGCAACTAAACGAGCTACTTACGGCAGCTCGCAAACCTTTTCGGAGAGGTTAGTTGCTGACAGCCTCGCATTCTTATAAGGTGCGGGGCTTTTTCTTATGATGTTGAAATAATATATGTCAATTTCATTTTTTCATTTTAATATATTGTTGCTTTTGGGAATAGCCCTTTTCGGAGGGCTTGTAGGAGGCCGTCTTTTTCAAAAATTAAGAATCCCTCAGGTAGTGGGTTATATTATCATAGGTATAGTCATAGGTCAGTCGGGAATACATATAGTAAGCGAGAACGTGATAAAGGCGTTGCGGCCTTTTAATTATTTTGCCCTAGGCCTGATCGGTTTTCTTGTAGGGGGAGAGCTCAAGAAAGAAATCTTTTCGAAATACGGTAAGCAGTTGATATCCATACTGCTGTGGGAAGGGATATCGCCTTTTCTGTTCGTATCTTTAGGAACGGGCATAATAGGCAGTTTATTATTCGGCCCGTCACCCGTAACCTGGGCATTGGCAATTTTATTGGGAGCCGTAGCCTCCGCCACCGATCCCGCGACTACGACTTCGGTGTTGAAGGAATACAAGACAAGGGGCCCGCTTACCGCCACAATACTCGGTATAGTCGCTCTTGATGACGGACTGGCTTTGCTTTTATTCGCTCTGGCTTCCAGTACAGCCGGTGTTTTGATAGGGCACGGAGACGCGCTTAGTCTGGTCTCGATACTGAGGCCTCTATATGAAATAGCGGGAGCCGTTATTATAGGGATTTTATCCGGACTGGTCTTGATAAAGGTACTTAAAAAATACGGCGAGAAGGAAAGGATGCTGGTTTTTTCCATCGGCACGGTTCTTTTCGTAACCGGATTCTCTTTAGCGAGCAACGTCAGTATGCTTATAGCCGTAATGACTCTGGGGGTAATGATAGCCAACTTTATTCCCGAAAAAAGTAAAGAAGCTTTCGGTCTGGTGGAAGGGTTCGCACCGCCCATCTACGTGCTCTTCTTCGTTCTTGTCGGGGCCAAACTTAAATTCAATCACATGACATTCCCTGTTTTGTTTCTTGTTTTCTCCTATCTTATATTCGGCATGTTGGGAAAGGCCCTGGGCGCCATGATCGGGACAAGGCTTTCCGGCGCGACATATACGGTACGGAAATACTTACCCTTTTCGCTTTTTAGCCAGGCCGGAGTAGCCATAGGATTGTCCATATTGGCTGCGCAACATTTTCCGGGACAGGTTGGTAACACTATTATAGTTATAATAACCGCCACGACTTTTGTGACTCAATTGATAGGACCTCCTTTTACGAAGCTCGCCGTTAACAAAGCGGGCGAGGCAGGTTTAAATATTACCGAAGACGATATTATCGAAAAAACAAAAGTCAGGGATTTTATGGATAAAAATCCTCCACTTATATATGAAAACATGCAATTGACCGAAATACTTAAAATATTCAGTCAGAATGATAATTTGTATTATCCCATGATGGACAAGGGGAAAAACCTGAAAGGCATAATAACGGTAGAAGGCATAAAGCAAACATTTTTAGAGACTGAAATGGCCGGATTGATCCTCGCGGACGATTTGAAGGAAAGAGTTACGGCCAGTGTATCCGAAGATACTTCGTTAATAGAAGCGAGAAGCCAGTTTAATAGATACAACACCGAATACCTCCCCGTCGTTGAAGACGATAATAAATTAAAGGGATTCATAGAGAGAAAAAAGATGAACAAGTTTATTTCCACTAAGGTCCTGGAACTTCAAAAGCAGGTGGATTTACTGGGAGGATGACGGACCAGTGTCGGAAAATTTATTTAAATTAAAAATACGCGATATAATGAACAGTAGTCCGTTCACGGATGCCGAAAGTGAGACCGTAACGGTAATCCTCCCGTACGCATGAATAAAAACAGCATCAAGCAGGCTTTGTTAAACCTGCTTTTGAATTCCATCAGGGTCATTCCTGACGCGGGCACTATCATTGTAAGGACCGAAAACAACGACGATAACGTCACGGTGGAAGTGGAAGATAACGGCATAGGAATAACACCCGACAGAATGGCAGAATATTTGAAAGTTTTTACGAAGTACAGGACGCAGACAAACACACCTCCGGCGATATCGGTTTTTGTTCTTCCGGCATGGACATAGGACTTACCATAGTAAAAAATATAATCGATGCCCATAAAGGTAAAATTTGGGTCGAATCCGAACTCGATAAGTTTTCAAAAGTCACTCTTACTATACCGAAGTAAAGTTTTAAAAAAAATAAATTTTTTAAATTTAATTTATTTTTTTTAAAAAAAATTTTGATTTTTTTATTTTATCGTGTATGCTTTAAGAGAAAAGGAGGTGATAGCATGGTAAAGAAAAAGAAGAAAAAAGTAACGACGAAGAGAAAACCGGCTAAGAAGAAAAAGACAACAAAGAAAAAAACAACTAAAAAGAAAAAGAAAAAATAACTGAAATTATAGATTTCAAGTAATAACAGGGGCGCGTAAATTTACACGCCCCTGTTTTATTGCACCTGCCTTAACCCCTTAAAGAGGGGTATAGGATGTCTCTTCCCATTCCCGGAACCTAAAATTATAAGGGACCGGAAGACACATCATATACCCCGCTAGCCTGAAAATCCATCTTTTTCT
>CAZEGO010000134.1:0-4854 GCA_964511955.1 uncultured Planctomycetia bacterium
ATAATAACAAAACGAAAAAAGGAGAAAAAATGACAAATATACATAAAAAACTTTCTCAAAAGTTTAGGAGCCAGTGGATAAAGGTGAAATTTTACGACGAGAAGCCGGATATTAAAGGAGGCAGAAAATTTAAAAATGTAAGATTCTGCGAAGCCACCAAATACGCTTTGACACAGCCGGTTATACTGGATAAAAACAGCGTCAATTGCGCAGGTGCCAGGTACGCGTTTGGGTGGAACGGCGGAAACAGAAAAAGCTTATTTAACAGATGTAGCGACAGGGAAGGCGCAAAGGAGTTTTCCGTAAGTTCCATGATTTCAAGAATGCCGCGTTTCTCCAAAGCTTTTAATTATATAGGATTGAATACCGAAGGAGAACCCGACCTTGTAATGTCTTATCTGGCTCCTTCGGATATAATGCAGTTTATCAAGACTTTCAATAACGAACACGGTAAAAATCTCGAATGTTCTTTATGCAACATGATGTCTATCTGCGGAGGTATAGCCGCGGCGACTTACCTAAACAAAAACATTAATATTTCTTTCGGGTGTGAGGATTCCCGCAGGCTGGCCGAAATGAAAAGGGACAATCTGGTAATAGGGATACCCAAAGAAATGCTTAAAACATTTCTATCGTAAAATAATTTATGAGAACTTATTTAGACTGTATACCGTGCTTTTTCAAACAGGCGCTGGAAGCCTCGAAGCTCGCGGGGCTTAAACCCCCGGAGCAAAAACGGATACTCGACAAGTTATCGCGTACCCTGCCGGATATCCCACTGGAATCATCCCCTCCGGAAATGGGACGAATAATATACAGACTGGTCCGCGAAGCGAATTCAAATAAAGATCCTTATAAACAAATAAAGCAAAAGAGCAATAAAATGGCGATGATTCTTTACCCCAAATTAAAGGATAAAGCAAGGCACTCCGGGGACAGGCTGATGACCGCCGTAGAACTTGCCATCGCGGGAAATATAATAGATTACGGCATAAAGAACAGCTTAAACGTAAATGACGAGCTTAACCGCATTCTTAACAGCGAAAGAAAAACTATACGGAAAGAGGATAAGAAATTTTTCCAATACAGTAAATTCAAAAAGGCCCTGGAAAAAGCGAAGAATGTTTTATATCTGGGCGATAACACCGGAGAAACGGTATTCGACAGGATATTGATAGAGGAGATAAAAAAAATAGACGGCGATAAAAAAATTACCTACGCGGTTAAAGAAAAACCCATTATAAACGACGCATTGGCCGAGGATGCTGTTTTTTGCGGCATAGATACAGTGGCTGAGATAGTTTCCAGCGGTTCGGATGCCCCCGGCACTGTACTCTCGTGTTGCTCCAAAAAATTCCTGAAACTCTACAAAAAAGCCGACATGGTGATAAGCAAGGGTCAGGGCAATTTTGAGGCCTTATCGGGCGAGAAAAGAAGAATCTTTTTTCTGTTCATGGCTAAATGTCGGGTAGTAGCCGACCATATAAAAACCATTCCCGGTACCATAATCCTTAAACAAAATAGATAAAACGGCTTATTTTCCCCCGCTCTTTTCATGCTTTCAAAAGCCGGATCTTTGGTGTATAATCTTTTATTGGGTATGGAGAAATTTCTTTTTGATTTAAGCGTTATATTGGTCGGTACCGCGGTATTGGCTGTATTAGCGGTTCTTCTCAAGCAGCCTATCGTGATAGCTTACATTATCTGCGGTATTTTAGCCGGCCCATGGGTATTCGGCTGGATCAAACAGCCGGAGCTCATGCAGTCCATTTCTCATATAGGAGTTACACTTCTTCTTTTTCTCGCGGGATTATGCCTCCATCCGCAGAAATTGGTAGGGCTTTTCAGAAAAACAGGGCTCGTTACTTTGATCAACTGCTGTGCCTCTTTTCTTATCGCTTTCGCTTTTGCCCGTATTTTTTATTTTAATATGCTTGATAGTGTGTGTATCGCTCTCGCGCTTATGTTTTCGAGCACTATTCTCACGGTAAAGCTTTTACCTGCCACTAAACTCCATCAGCAAAGAATGGGAGCTATATGCATAAGTATACTTATACTCCAGGATTTATTGGCGGTGGCTGTTCTGGCTTTTGTGCGCTGTTTCAATTCTCCGGGAGGGGTATTGGTGAATTTCAGTTTCCTGCTGGTGAAGCTGATAATATTTATAGCCATACTTGTGGTCTTCGAGCAGTTTGTATTGAGAAAAATAATGGCGCGGGTCGAGCGTTTCTACGAGGCGCTTTTTATATTAGGTCTGGCGTGGTGTTTCGGGATAGCGGCTGTTTCGAATAAACTGGGGATTTTTTATGAAACCGGGGCTTTTTTCGCGGGAGTAGTACTCGCCAGGCACAAAATATCATTTTTCATATCCGAGAAACTTAAGCCTTTGAGAGATTTTTTTCTGGTACTTTTTTTCTTTACGCTCGGTGCCAAGTTAGATATAGCGGCTATGAAAAATATTTTTCCTTATGCGCTACTGCTGACTTTTATATTTATAATAGCCAAACCCTGGATATTTAAGAGGATGTTCATAATTACCGGTGAAGAAGCGGCCTTCGCCGGGGAAACAGGTTTTCGTCTGGGACAGCTCAGCGAGTTTTCGCTTTTAATAGCGATATTGGCCTATGAATTAGGCCACATAACAACCAATGCTTCGCAGTTGATACAGCTTGTTACCATTCTCAGCTTTGTTATTTCTAGCTATATAGTGGTAATGAAGTTCCCTACTCCGATAGGTACTTCCGAAAAAATGATAAGGGATTAAGAACTTTATGAGATACATTATTATAGCGAAAAAAGCCGCGTTGGAAGCAGGTAAAATTCACAAGAAGTATTTCCGATCCGGAAACGCAAAGATAAAAAACAAGGGCAGGAGTTATGATCTTGTAACGGCAGCGGATATCGAGGCCGAGAAGAAGATAGTGTCCATAATAAAAAAGAATTATCCGGATCATAACATTTTAGGCGAAGAAGGAAAATATAAAAAGACCGATTCGGAATATAAATGGGTAATAGATCCTCTGGACGGTACGAATAATTTTTCTTTCGGCATCCCTATATTCTGTGTATCTATAGCCCTTACCAGAAAAGATGAGATAATAGCCGGTGTAGTCTACGACGTGATAAAAAATGAGATGTTCTGTGCCGAAAAAGGCAAAGGAGCCTATCTTAACGGAAAAGGTATAAGGGTAAGCCGGGGTAGAAAGCTTTCCCAGGCCATCCTTATAACAGGGCTTTATTATGATCGCGGAAAGGACATGATAGACACCCTTAATAAGGTGAAAGAGTTTTTCTTTAAGCGTATAATAGGTTTAAGGCGTTTTGGTGCGGCCGCATTAGACCTCTGTTATGTAGCCTGCGGCAGGGCTACGGGTTTCTGGGAGTTTCAGCTAAGCCCGTGGGACTTCGCAGCCGGTAAATTAATAGTGGAAGAGGCCGGAGGAAAGGTTACGGACGGACAGGGCAAAAAGGTTCCATTAAAAAAACATTTCATAGTCGCGTCTAATAAAAAAATCCACGGCCAAATGCTTAGAATACTCAAAAAATAGAAGGTTTCACGAAAATTTTACAGACCCGCCTTATTTTAGTTACTTTATATCTTTAATATGCGTTTAAGTATAGAACTAGTTTTTCCTGCAATATCCTGTAATTTAAGGTATAATTTAAAATGAGGTAATTTAATGTCCAGAGAAAAAATACTACTGATAGAGGATGACAAAAATATATCCAAGCTCATAAAATATAACCTGGAAAAGGCCGAGTTTGACTGTGTTGCGGCCAAAACCGGGGAGGAAGCACTGAAGCACCTGGACAGATTCCCGGTGGATTTGATAATACTTGATATAATGCTTCCGAAGATGGACGGTTTTGAGGTATGTAAACATATAAAACATGATAAGAAGCTGTACTGTATACCTATAATAATGCTTACTGCCAGAGGAGAAGAGATGGACAGGGTGGTGGGGCTTGAACTGGGAGCCGATGATTATATGGTAAAGCCCTTCAGTCCAAGAGAATTGCTCCTGAGAATAAAGGCCATATTCAGGAGAGGCAAACCCAGGGAAGTGGTAAAAAATATTCTGGTATCCGATAAGCTAAAAGTCGACACCGAAAGACATTCGGTAAAGGTCGATAAAAAAGAAGTGAAGCTTACAAGGATGGAATTTAACCTTCTGGTTACCCTTATGCAAAGGAAAGGCCGCGTGCAGTCCAGAGACAGATTGTTAAATGACGTATGGAGCATGGACGCCGAAGTTACTACCCGCACTATAGATACCCATGTAAAACGCCTGAGAAAAAAACTCGGCAAGATAGGCGAAAAAATAGAAACCATACGAGGGATCGGATATAAGTTTGCAGAGGAGGCGTAGTCTTTTTGAGGATTCCCATACATTATAAAATAACAGCCGTTTTTGCCATGGTCATAGCCGGTATTCTTACCGGCATTTATTTTTATCTGAACACCAGCCTCAGCGAGCATACCTATCATCGCATAAGAAAAGACCTTTCGAGAAAGATATCTCTCTCCGAAAGACTCGCAGAAGAAAGACCGGAAATCTTATCGGATATGAATAGAGCCGATGAATTAACCGACAGCATGGGCGAAGACCTTGATTTGCGGACAACCATAATAGCTATGGACGGAAAAGTACTTGGAGATTCGGAGCTTGAAGGTAGAAGGCTTATAGAAGTGGAAAACCATCTACACAGGCCGGAAGTGCAGGACGCTATTAATTATGGCAAAGGTGAATCCAGAAGATACAGTACCACGGTGAAAAAGGAAATGCTCTATATGGCTACTGTTTTCGGGAAGGGTGATAATAGAGGTATAATAAGGTTTTCGATACCCTTGTC
>CAZEGO010000135.1:0-4819 GCA_964511955.1 uncultured Planctomycetia bacterium
GAATGCAAGGTGTGTCCCCTTAGTACACGTCCCCTCTTGTTTTTTTGAATGCAAGGTGTGTCCCTTTAGTACGCGTCCCCCCTTGTTTTTTATGCAACTCTATGGTATATTTTGAGATATGCTCAAATTTATTATTAATCTACTGTTTGTTTGCTTTTTTTTCTTTTTTGACTCTATCGCACAGGCCGATACACTTACAATGACGGACGGTAAAAAAATAAAAGGCCTTGTAGTGGAAGAATATACCGACAGGGTTACTCTCAGTACGATTGACGGCGAAGCCACTATTTTAAGGAAGTATATCGATCATATCGAATATGATACCTCCGAACAGAATTTTATGCAGCTCGGTCGGGCCTATGACGAAAAGGGCTGGTATGATAAGGCGGCTTTTTATTATAAAAAGGCGATGGATGCAAACCCGGACTATAAACCCGCCCGGGAAGCGTATTTAGCCAGCCACGCGAAGAAATGGAGAGAAGAAGAGAAAAGGACCAAAAAAGAACTTAACAGAAGAAGCATGATAATGGAATGGCAGACAAACAGGAGGAAGAAAACTTTTTCCGTGCCCGGCAAAGGCAAGGATATTTTAGTGAGAGAGAGCCTGGGCATATCGCTGTCCGAATCTTCGGGGGGTTTCAGGATAACAGAGGTAAGGCCTTATTCGAGTGCCGACAGGTCCGGAATCAAAGAAGGAGACATCCTGGTAAGTATATGGGGAAAACTCGTGAAGCATACCGACAAAAAAGAAGTACTGGATGAACTCCTGGGACCTGAGTATTCCGAAGTAAAGGTCACCGTGGAAAGGCAGGTAAGTTTTCCTGTCGCGGATGACAATCAAAACCCATACGAATCGCTGGGGGTGACTCTGGGATTCGAATATCAGGGTTTGATAGTCGAAAACATAACGGACGAGGAGAGCGCGGCGGCTCAGGTTTTTAAAAGAGGAGATTCCGTCGAGGCTATCGAGGGAGAAAACACCAGATACCTTTCCCTGGGTTCGATTATAGAAATAATAAACAACGCCGCTTCCACCGAACAAAACGTAAATTTCAGGATAAGAAGGACGTTAAACTTAAGGAGAGAGGGATAATAATGCCGAATAGCAGACCTTCGATTCTAAGAAGAAAATATCTGATAAAACGCGGATTGCAGTTCAGGTACATCGGCCTGGTGTTTATATTAATTCTATTGGCCAGCGCCGTAACAGGGTATACCGTGTTTGCGACCGGATGGAGCTTGCTGGGAGAGAAACTCGCGAATGTTTATCCTCAGGGCAGGCTTATTTATGTTTTCAATACGGCAAACGCTACCCTGGTCAGGAACCTTCTGTTGGTATCGCCGTTTATCTTCATAATGGCTCTTTTGTTTTCCCATAAGATAGCCGGACCGGTTTACAGAATAGAAAAGAGCCTTTTCGATATAGCCAAGGGCAATCTCTCACTGAAAATAAAACTCAGGAAAGGCGACGAGTTAAAAGATATGGCGGAGATTATAAATATGATGACGGAACAGTTGTCCGGTAGCATAGGCGAGAATAAAAAGAAAATATCCGCACTGAACGAAAAACTCAGAAAGATCAGGGAGACGATATCGGTTAATCCCTCAGATTACGATACGATAAGCAATGCCGTATCCGCTCTGCAAAAAGACGTTAAAGAGATAGAAGAATCCCTTAATAAATGGAGCACTCCTTCCTGAGTTTCTCTTTATTGACATAGATATAATTCTTTGTTATACTGTCATCTACGTATGCGAGTATGTCATATTATAACTAAGCCGGAGTTAGGCGGAGCTCAGCTTTCGACTTTAAACATTCTTTCATACCTTTCCTCCGAAAATCACGAAATTTCTTTAGTGACATCCGGCAAAGGCCCGCTTTTAGATGACTTTAAAAGATTGAAAGACGTAAAGATCGTCACTCTTGACTGTCTGAAGAGAGCCATTAATCCTATTCTTGATATATATGCATTCATACGTATATATCATATATATAGATGCTATAAATACGATATAGTTCATACACACAGCTCTAAGGCGGGTATAATAGGCAGATTGGCCGCGGGTCTCGCCAAAATCCCGTCTGTGTATCATACGGTTCACGGATGGTCTTTTAATGATTTCCAGAACCCGGTCAGAAAAAAACTTTTTATCCTTCTCGAGAGGTTGGCCGCCGTTTTTACGACCAAAATAATATGCGTGTCCGAAAGCGATATAAAAAAAGGTCTGCGCTGTAACATTGCCCCCCGGGAAAAATTTAAGCTTGTAAAATACGGGATACCCCTGGAAAAATTTAAAACCATAAGTGCGGATATAAACGTAAAGAAAAAAGAAATAGCCATAGTCACGGACGGACCGGTGGTGGGCATGATAGCGTGTTTGAAGCCGCAAAAGGCTCCCCTGGATTACATACGGGCCGCCGAGATAGTTTTCAAGAAGATACCGGACGTTAATTTTTTGTTAATAGGCGACGGGGTGATGAGGGAGCAGTGCGTCAGTTTTCTTAAAAAAACCGGGCTGAACGGTAATTTTATCCTTACGGGCTGGAGGAGGGACATACCGGAATTGCTCGATATTTTGGACGTACTGGTCCTCTCGAGTAAATGGGAGGGTATGCCTATTTCCCTGATAGAGGCGCTTTGCAAAGGAAAGCCGGTGGTGGCGACCGATACCGGCGGTACCGCCGAGTTGATTAAAGACGGCGTGAACGGATATACGGTTAAACCAGGCGCTTATGCCGAAATAGCCGACAGGCTTATAAAAATAATCGGCGACAGAAAATTATTTCGTAATTTAAGCAAAAACGCCTCCGCCTCCGTAAGCGATTTTTATTCCGCGCGCAGAATGTGCAAGGATATCGCGACCCTGTACGGGAGTCTACAATGATTTACGCGAAAGCATTTATTTGCTCTTTTCTTATAGCCGTTTTATTAACGCCTTTTACCGTAAAGGCAAGCCAAAAATTTAACATTTACTCCAAACCCAAGAGAGGCGAAATAACAGGAAAGCCGTGCCTGGGCGGTGCGGCTATTTTCCTGGCTTTTCTGGTGTCCGCCTTGATAAATCTTGATTTCAAAAAGACAGCAATCGGGCTCGTCGTATCTTCAAGCCTGATAGTTTTGCTGGGCGTTATAGACGACGTAAAGGATCTGAAGCCCTCGGCCAAAATAATAACGCAAGTTGCGGGAGTCGTATTACTGATAATCTTCGGAATCCATACGGGGATTTTGTTTGTTCCGACGTGGATTAATATGATGATAACATTAATCTGGATGCTTTTTATCACCAACGCTTTTAATCTTCTTGATATAGTGGACGGTTTGACGTCGGGACTTACTGTTATAATCTCCCTCACGCTGTTCGTTATAGCCCTTTTGAACGGAGATATGCTTTCCGGAGTAATGCTGACGGCGCTGGCCGGGAGCCACCTGGCCTTTTTAAAATATAATTATCCTCCGGCGAAAGTGTATATGGGGGACACGGGAAGCCTTTTTTCGGGTTTTTTGCTCGCCGCTATAGCCATAAACATAAGTTACGCCTCTTTAGACCGGCCGTATGCGCTTATAACACCGATACTGGCTATGAGTCTTCCCATATATGACACGATTTTTTTGATTGTCATCCGCCATAAAAAACAAAAACCTATTTTCAGCAAAACCAACGACCATTTTGCCCTGCGACTCGTTACGATGGGTTGGAGTCCCAGGAAAAGCCTGTGGACCATGTATTCATTCAGTCTTTTTTTGGCGCTGGCGTCGATATTAGTGGTGTTTGCTCCTGACGCCGTAAGTATTATGGCTATACTCGCGACTATTATAGTATTCACGCTTTCGGCGAAGAAGATAGGTATGGTAAAGATAAATGACTAAGAAAAAAGATATCGTAATCCTGGGAGCCGGGCTGACCGGCCTGAGCAGCGCTTTTCATTTAAAGGACGGGTATTCTCTTTTCGAAAAAGAAAATGAGGCGGGGGGCATGGCAAGGTCTTTACGCGCCGACGGATATATATTCGACTACGACGGACACCTCCTTCATTTTAAAAATGATTATACTTTTTCTCTCGTCAGGGATCTGATGATGGGTAACATGGCTCCCCATAAGCGTAATTCATGGATATACTCGAAAGGCAGGTACAGCAAGTACCCTTTTCAGGCTAACTTCTACGGATTGCCCAAGTCCGTGATAAAGGACTGTCTCGTCGGCATGATAAAAGTCAAGTCCCGAACGCCTCTTGAATATGAAAGACACAACGGAAATTTTGAGAACTGGATAAAAAAGACTTTCGGGGACGGCATCGCGGAACACTTTATGCTTCCTTATAACAGAAAATTCTGGACGGTCGACCCTAAGGATCTGACCTGTGACTGGCTCGGTGGTTTTGTGCCCGTGCCTACGCTGGAGGACACCGTCACGGGTGCAATATCGAGCAATACCAGGTCCTACGGATACAATGTTAAATTCTGGTATCCGGTCAAAGGCGGCATATCCGAGCTGGTAAAGTCTTTCACGTCACGCATAAAGAACGTGAATCTGTCCAAAAAAGCCGTTACTCTTGACCAATACAGAAAAGAAATAGTTTTCGAGGACGGCACCATAAAAAAGTTCACTCATCTCATAACCACCATACCCATGCCGGAGCTTTTTAAGATCATGGTCAAGACTCCGGAGGAGATAAAGAGTGCTTTTCGCAGGCTTAAACACACCTCTATTTTTGTTATGAACCTGGGGATAAAAAGAGACGACGTTACGGACAGGCATTGGGTGTATTACCCGGAAAAAAACACGATTTTCTACAGAGTAGGTTTTCCTACGAATTTCT